>MEND01000230.1:54514-61963 GCA_001768975.1 Bacteroidetes bacterium GWA2_31_9
TGAACCCACAAATTTTGCCCATTTTTTGTTTGAGTATTTATATTATAAGTAACTGATTTTTTATTACTTATAGCTTCATTAATAACTTCATTAATTTTTGGGTTCGAACTAGCCGTTTTAAGATTCTTACCTTTTAATTGTATAAATTCATCAAGAGTATAACCATAAAGTCGATTGAAACCATCGTTAACCCATTCAATATTCCCATCTTTATCGGTAATAACTACCGAATTATCTGTTTCGCTTGCAACTATTGAAAGTTTTTCGAGTTCTTTTGCTTGAATTTCGATTTCATTTTTCTGTTTTCGCAACAATAGATGTGCTTTTTTATTTAATCTTAATTGGCGATATAACAATATCAATATCAGAAAAATAAGAACTAATCCTATTGAAAAAATAATTATTTGAGAGTTTTTCCTTTTAAGTTCAATATCCTGAATAGCTTTATCTTTATTTAAAAGTTCAATTTCCTTTTCTTTCTGTGTAGTTTCGTATTGTGTTTGAAGTTCTTTGATTATTTTATTGCTATTTTCATTATAAATAGAATCATGGTTTAACTTATACATCTTATAATCTTCAAAAGCCTGTCTGAAATCACCAATTGATGAGTCAATTTCGGCAAACGAAAAATATGTTTTCATTATAGTTTCTTTAAGCTTTAATGAATCTGCAATTACAAGCCCTTTTTTGAAAAAAGAAAGTGCATTATTATAATCGCCTTGTATTTTATAAATATTTGCAATTGAATTATACGAATCTGCAATTCCAGACTGGTTTCCTATTTCAAGCTTAATCTGCAATGATTGATTATAATATTCAAGAGCTGTTAATAAATCATCGGTGTCTTTATAAATATCACCAATACTGGTTAAAGATGAAGCAATTCCTGGTTTATTTTTAATTTCTTCTGATAATTTCAAAGATTCTTTAAAGTTTTCAAGAGCCTTTTCAACATTATTTTGTGATATATAAATATTTCCTAAACTATTTAACCCGGCTGTAATTCCAACCTTACTTCCAAGCTCTTTAAATGTATTAATTGCCTTATTATATTCGGTTTCAGCTTTAGTAAAATCTTCAAATTTTCTATAAACATGACCAATATTCAGAAGCATATTTGCAATTTTTTGTTTATCTCCTATTTGCTCAATTACAGATAAGGCTTTTTGAAAATTATCGAGAGTTTTGTCATACTTTCCCCAAAACCAATATACCTGTCCAATTGTATTGTAAGCACCTGCAACATTCTCTTTATCACCTATTTCTTCATACACTTTAATAGCATTTTCTGAATATTCAATTGCTTTTTGATAATTACTCTGATTTTTGTAAATTATTCCAATATTTGTAAAAGCATAAGCTATATTATTTTTATCATTTATTTCTTTAGAAATAGTTATTGAACTTGTATATTCTTCGATAGCCTTTTCGTATTCACAAAAATTTAAATATGCAAGTCCCAAGCTATTATGAGCCGATATTGCAATTTCTTTAAGTTTGTATTTATTACAAATTTCAAGTGATTTTGTTAAGTATTCAATTGAAAGCTCTTTTTTGGCTTTTGTTCGATAATAATTACCAAAGTTTATAATTGCTTTTGATTCTTCTTTTATGTTACGAGTTTTTTTTGATATTTCTAATGCTAAACCTGCATATTCATAAGATTTTTCAGGCTGATTTTTTAGATACAATTCAGAAAGTCGGTTCAATATTTCAGGCTTAGATGATTCTTTTAAACCCAATAATACAACTTCGAGACTATCTGTTTCAGAGGCAACTATATAATTAAATATTGTCGAAAATAATACAAAATATATGATAAATAAAAGTCGCATTAATTAATATTTGATTTACAATATTATAATTTTTATGAATATTATCATTATTATTTTATTAAATAACACAAAGCAAAGCAATTAAAAATATGTTTTGCACTATTTTATAATAACATTAAGTAATTACTGTCAATAAGAAAACAAAGTGTTTCTTTAGAAAACTTCAAGAATGAGGCTTTCGCAGTTTTGAAAATAAGGAGTTTACGAATGTAAATGCGATGTGTTGAGCTTTGTCGAAACAACTATTTTCAAAACCAGAGTAATGAAATTATTGGAGTTTTCAAAGAGACACTAATTACTGTTTCAAAATCTTATATAAACAATCTACTCCCGAACTATTAATTTTTAGAAAATACATTCCTTCGCTAAGTTCTTTTTGCTCAAATTCAAGATTATATGAACCTTTGCTTATTTTTACTTTATCGGCTAATTCTATATTTGTACCTTTTATATCAATCAAACTAAAAGAATAAAAACCCTCATTTAAAACACTTAAACTAATTGTAAATATGGAACTGAATGGATTTGGGAAAACTTTTAAATCGTTAACTATTACATTCAACTCATTTCCACTCATAATATCAACATGAATATAGTTAGTTTTTACTAATGTGTCGCTTCCACATAAATTATTAATTGCAACTAAAGTAACTGTAAAATAGCCAATTGTGTCGTATATATGCCAAGGAGTATTGTCAGATGAAGTAGAGCCATCGCCAAAATTCCAAAAATAATAATTTGCATTTAAACTTGTATTTTGAAATAATGCTAAAGAGCTAGGAAGATATAATAATGTATCACTTACTCCAAAGCCTGCAACAGGTAAGGCATTAACTGTAATATAATTAGATTGCAATAATGATACACTGTCGATTAATCCATAGGCATTTAAAGTAACATTATAAATCCCCTGATTGTTATATACAGCAAAAGGATTTTCTAAAGTAGAATTTACTGTTTCGGCTCCTTCAAATATCCAATTATATGAAACTGCATCGGTACTTGAGTTTGTAAAGTAAACAGTATCTCCCGCACAAATTTCTGTATTACTTGCAATAAATCCTGCATTTGTAGAATTTGCAAGTAATTGACCATCAGACGATGTAACTGCACTAATCAAGCCAGCCTCATTTTCAGATTTTATATTAAAAAAATATGTAATTGCAGGATTCAGGCTTAATCCAGTATGAGTTACCGAGCTAGAAAGACCATTATCTGTCCAATCAATAATATCATTTGATCCAGATGCTGTTCCGATTGAATACCAATAACGTTTTAATCCAGAATTTGGGTCATCAGATGAAGTCCAGTTTGCCGACAAAGATGATGTTACTGCAATTGTATCAATATCATTTCCAGCACCATCATTAACTGTAACAATATTAGTTGGAGGTGTATAGTCAATATTCAAATCGTGAAAAGATATTGAAGAAAGGTTTCCATTAGCATCATTTACAATTGATTTTATTTTTGCACCAAAAGTTGTTGGCGAAGGGTTTTGAGTTCTAATGTCATTTGTTGTAGCTTGACCAACTGACACATTAACAGTTGGATACCTTGACCGATAAACTTTTAATTCGTTAACTGATAACTGGCAATTTCCAGAACGAAACGAAATATAACTACCATCAGAATAAGGTGATGTGTAAGTATATGAGCCTAATAATAAATTATCACGATAAACATCTGTTTTTCCGGTAGTTCTATCATAAATTATTTTATAATCGTACCATTGTCCGGCAACTGTAACAACATTTGAAACAATATTTTCGGCTGTAGTAAAAGTATCGTTTACACATTTATAAAACTCCATTGTCTGACCCTCTATTCTGAACCATACAAAATATGAGTTTCCTCTGTTTGTAAGGCTTGCATTATCACAGAAAAAATGAAAACCAAAACGCTTGTTTGTGCCAGAGCCTTCAGCCTTTGCATAAAATTGATATAAATATCTATTCGATAAGTTTTGATTTAATGAAGCATAAATATTTGTATTTGTCTGACTTTCGTCTGTTTGAGTTAAACTCCCACCTGAATTTGTCCAAGTTCCCACTGCTGTAGTCCATTTAGGATTTAATGAATTATCGAAATTATCGGCAAAAAATCCACGAGTTTCGTTTGCACCCCAATCGGTTCCGTCAAATTCTAAAACCTGATAAAAACTTTTTTCTAAGCCGGAGCCTCCCGAATTGTCGCTATCGGTAAAAGTAGCAGTAAAATCGGTTGTTTTCCAAGTGCCAGTTGTAGCAATTGAAGTGGTAGGTGCAATATTATCAACCGATGTTGAAGAATAAGTTGCTGCCCAACCAGTTGCAGTAGTTGCACAATCGGATCTAAACTCAATAAATAATGCGGCTCCCGACGATGTAATTGTTCCGGGACTTTGTGTATTATAACGACCAATTAATGGAGCGAATTCGCTTTCGCCATCATAAATGTACATAAAGTCGTAGTTAGTTTCTAAGCTAAAGCTAGAAAAACTGATTGTAACTTGAGCAGCATTTGTTGGTTTAAGTAACCAAAATTTGCGTTCATCATCTGCATAATTTGCACTAGCTCCACCAGTGTCGTAAAAATTTCCAGAACTTGCAGTAATTGTTGTAACTGAAGTCGAATTTTGATTTACTAATTTAAAGTACAAATTCCAATTCCAGTTCGGACCAGGGTCGGTATGTGTTTGATTAGGAAAATGTTGATGCCCTTTAATTTTAACACAACTTCCTTCTGCTCCTAAATTATGAACTTCATAATCTAAAGCTGTCCCATCATCTAAAGTATCTCTGTAAAACATTCGTAATGGATTAATTCCCCAATAGTTACAAATATCTTTTGTAAGATTTGCCGAACTTTGATACATAGCAAATGTGTACCAACTTGCATTATCTACCCATCCTTCGTGTTCGTATCCAATTGAATATGGATTTTCGGAACCTACATGCCATGCTTTATTTGCTTCTGTAACCATTTGAGTTAGTTGCCCATCTGACGAACGAACTACATATTGAGTTGAGGCTTGAGCAGATGTATTTTGAAACCATGAAATACAACTCGAATAACTTCCTTGTACTGTGTGCATTGCTATTGCCGAAATAGTTGCTCCACTGCGTGAACTATAATTAGGCGAGGCTACCCAACTACAATTTGAGTATGGATAATCTGGACATGCAACTTTATCGGCTGATTTATAAATATCTCCATTAGTATTTATAATTAAATCGTCTGAAATTTTAACTTTTGGTGCTGAAAGTATTTTTAGATTTTCGCCAAAAACCGATTCAAGATTTATATCATATTTTTGAAAATTATAAAAATGCTGTAATTCATTATTGTTTAAAAAAGTTAAGACAGAATACAGGAATGAATTAATAGCAAAGTCATTACCAATATTATTTTTATCATCTAAAGGTAGCTCACTTAAAGCTATAAGTACTTCGTTATACTCTTCTGGTTTATTTGAATTTATATTCTTATCAATAGATAATATATTTAGTGTTTTTGCATAAGCAAGAATATTAATTTCAGGGCTATTTATTATATCTTCAACACTATATCCTGAAAATTCAGAAATAAAAATAAGATTGTTTCTGAAATAATTTTTTCCATCTAAAGTCAAGCCCATAACTCCAAAAGCTTTTGGCATACCAGTACAACTTTCTGCATAACTGGTATCAATATGTTCAAATCTAGTGTTTGTAAATGATATGGCTTCTAAAATTCCTTTAGGAATATTGGGATACAAGGCATAAGCTTTATTAAAATATTGGGAGTATTTATTCTCTATTAGTAATGAACTTTGTGCATAAACCGCATTTATACTACAAATAATGGTAAAAATGAATAATATTTTTTTCATAACTTTTATTTTAGTTTTCAAACAAATTTACGGATAATTATTATCAAAATAAATTGTTTTTACAAGCATATTAAATAATTGATTGGTTGGCAACTCATTTCGAATGTTCACTATTCAAATGTTCAAATGTTCTTCATTCATAATGCTATAGCAAGAAAACTAACCGTAGAACAATAGAACAATAGAACAATAGAACAATAGAACAATAGAACAATAGAACAATAGAACAATTGAATAATCGAATTATGAAAGACCTAAAATTCGAATGTTCTCTATTCAAATGTTCTTCATTCAAAATACTACTAGCATTAAATAACAGTAAAACACAGATGACAACATCATTACAAGCCTAATAAATCCCAGCTATCAAATTAGTCAACTTCACAAAATCAGGCACTGATAATTGCTCAGGACGTTTTTTAAAAATATCATCATCTATTTTCACTCCATTCATAATAGATTTTAAGGAATTACTAAGTGTCTTACGACGTTGATTAAACGACGTTTTCACAACTTTCTTAAATAAGTCGTCGTCACAATCCAATGCAGTATTTTTATTGCGTGTTAGCCTGATAACTGCCGACTTTACTTTTGGAGGAGGATTAAAAACAGTTTCATTAACAGTAAAAAGATATTCAATATCGTAATATGCCTGTAATAAAACACTAAGTATTCCATAAGTTTTAGAACCATTTTTGGCACTTATTCTTTCGGCTACTTCCTTTTGAATCATACAAACAACCTCATCTACTTCGTTTTTCAAATCAAGAACTTTGAAAAAAATTTGGCTCGAAATATTATATGGAAAATTTCCAATTATTGAAAACTTACAATTGCTTTCCAAGCTATTAATTAACGACAATACGTCGATTTTTAGAAAATCTGAATTAATAATATTAGCCTTATATTGAGGAAATTGTGCAATTAAAAAGTCATACGATTCAATATCAATTTCAATAAGAAACACATTTTTATCTTTTTTCTCAAAAAGATACTTGGTTAGTACTCCTGTACCTGGACCAATTTCTACTATTATAGGATTATTTGCTCTTAATGATTCAACTATTTTTCTTGCAATATTTTCATCTTTAAGAAAATGTTGACCTAAATATTTCTTTGGCTTAACGTAATTCATAGGGCTTAAAGATAAGTTGTTTTATTTTACTGAATTAGGTTTTATTTATTTTTATTTAACAATAGATAAACAACTCCTTCCGTTCATCTGAGGCTCTGCCTCAGATGTTTATATCCTTACAGGCTCTGCCTGTATTCAAAAAAAAACATTAATAAACTACAGAAACAAATAAACAATTCTATCATCAATCTTCTAAACTATAAATTCCTTCATAATTACACAGAAACTTAACCCTAAAAAATAATAATGAAAACCTGCACAAAGACAATTTGTGCAATTAGTGTTGATGAAAAAATGAATTATTGCCTTTTCTTGAATATTTTGGCCTTTGACTCTTCTTTATTGATAAGCCTCTCGATATTCTTTTGATGTGTAAAAAGCAATAAAATTGCTATTACAAGCGAAAATACGCACAGAGAAAGGGTTGTTACTTTAAATACAATTATAATTAAAATAGGATATGTAAAACCCGTAATTATTGAACTTAAAGAAACATATCTTGTAATTAATAAACAAATCAAGAATATTCCAATAGCAACTAATGCTGAATATGGATGAATTGACAGAACAACACCCAATAAACTAGCAACTCCTTTTCCACCCCTAAATCCAACATATATTGGAAA
>MEND01000231.1 GCA_001768975.1 Bacteroidetes bacterium GWA2_31_9
AAAATTGAATTTTCAAACACCTTCTAAAATATTTTTTGCATCTTTGATTTGATTTGTTGCATTTGATACTTGAATCTACCAGGTGCATAATAACAAAGGGAATAATGTATTATAGTTTAATAGTATTAATGTAGTAAAAAATTATAGTTATAAAGTATTAAAGTAATATAGTAGTATAGTATGATTTTATTAAAGTATGAAAGCATGATTATATTAAAGTATTATAGTATTAAATTATTAAAGCAATAAAGTATTATAGTATTAAAGCATTATAGTAGCAGAATATTATAATATTAAAGCAAGAATATAATAAAGAAATAAAAATTTAAATTATTAAAATAGTATATTAGTAAATACAAACCAAACACAACTATTCTATTAATATATACACTATTTTTTGCAACTTTCATAAAGCGGAACGAAATTTTTTCCTTAGAAAAAATATAGCAAGAAGGGAATTAATATATCGCCACAAGTGTCAGTATATCAGTTCTTAAAAAATTTAACAAAGTTAAATATGAGGTCTTGTATATTTTTAAATATCTTTATATCAGAATATTAAAACAATTAAATATGGTACAATTAAGAAAAAAGTATAAAACAATTCACGTAGAAGAAGAATTTTATTATAAGTTTTCAGCTTTGGTAAAAAAAGCAATTGAACATAAGAAAACAAACCTAACAAATGAAGTAGAACAAGCATTAAAGTTTTTTATTTCTTGCAATATTTTACCTAGTGATTTTAATTCAACAGATATAAATTCAAAGTTCGATTTGCTTAATACAAAACTTGAATCAATGATAAATCGGCAGTTCGGATTTTTGACAACGCATGAGAAATTAATTTTAAAAAATAATGAAGAAACAAGAAATTTATCACTTAAATTATTTGATACAATTATTGAAAAATTCAGTAATTATTATGGTCTTTTTAATATCGAATTTGAAATGCTTTTAGCTATTTTAAAAGCAAATTTAGATGAAAATGATTACGAAAAACTTAGAGATATATTCTTGAAAAAAGTAATAAAATTTGCTAAAAAGTAGAATGTATATTAAAATTATTAATTCATATAATAAACCTACTTCTAAATTTTCAAATTCTGGTTCTTGTGGCAGAACCGTTAATTATTTGAAAGCAGAAGCAAAAGAGAAAAATCAGGAGTGTGCTTTTTTTAATTCAGATGGCGATGGATTTACTCCAGATGAAGTAAAAGAAAAAATAGATAATAACATAAAAGGAATAACAAAAGAAGATGAAAAATATTTTAGTCTAGTCGTTTCTCCGAGCAAAGATGAGTTGAAAGTAATTGAAAAGGATAAAGAAAAACTTAAAGAATATGTTAATGATATAATGAGAATCTATGCTGAAAATTTTCAAATTAAAGGAAAAACGGTAGGAGAGGAGGATTTAATATATTTTGCAACTATACATGAAGAAAGGAAATTTTAATTTAATGACTTAAACGTTAAGGAATTTTTAAAAAGACTAGGCGAAAAAAAAGGAGGCGATAATACCCATATACATATAATAGTATCGGCCCGAGATAAAAAAATGAAAGTAACACTGAACCCTCTAAAAAGTCGCAGAAGATTTTCTATTGATGGGTTTTCTGAAAAATCTGCTTTAATTTTTTCTGAAAAATTTAATCATAAAAAGACGATAGATGATTATTATAGCTATTACAATTTTAAGACAAATAAAAATATCGAAAATAAAGTCAAATATCTTAATGATAAATTTAGTTTATATATTGATGCCAAGCATTATACAAAAGGACTGAAAGATATTGATAGTAAAAGAAAATTTATAATAATCTTATTACTCTCTATAAAGAACTTAATTCAGGAAAAACTTTCGACCAATGTAGTAATATAGATAATAATTTAGAATTTAAGGAGCATCGGGTAGGAGAGGAGAGACGGTTTGATTTTAATGATAATATGTCGATTCTTCAAAAAATAGATAATGCATTAATATCAATGAGTAAAGATTTTCTCCAGAAAATGGAATATGACCAATCTATGTTTGACCTCCCTAGACCAAAGAGAAAATTAAGGAAAAGGGGCAATAATAATGGATTAAAGATGTAATACCGAGTTGCGTTCATTGATATAATTTAAAAAACGTAGTGAATTGAAATTATAATGAACTGCATCGGCATTATGCCAAGTCAAGATGTTTTGCATACTGTTTATTTATTTCGCAACCATTTGAATGAATTTTATATTTCCATTGATTAATTATTTTGTGATTAAAAATGTAATTTGAAATTTGCATAAGACACATTTGCTGGCTATATTTGTCAAGAAAAAATATGTCTATTTTATAAAAGCCAATAATATATGACTTTAGCAGAGTTTTTAAAAGAAAAAAGACAACAAAAAGGGTGGGGGTTACGAGTAGTTGCTTCCATTCTAGAAATAGACCAATCTACACTAAGTAAATATGAAAATGGGCACAGACTTCCGACAAATGAGCACATTAGTAGATTCGCAAAAATATATGAAATGGACGAAAAGGAGCTAAAAAAACTATATTTAATAGAGCAAATAAGTACAATGGTCTTGAATAGTGGCTTGGAAAATGATTTTCTAAAAGTAGCTGAAGAGCAAGTAGAATACAGAAGAACTAAACAGGAAGAGATTAAAAAATCAACTAAATCAAAAACTAAATAAATATATGTTACCAGAACTAACAACTGAAAAAGAAAAATTAAAAAATACTGTTCTTGCACGTCGGCTATTCGAGTATTTAGAAAAAGAAAATAAAGAATTATTCAAGTATTTATATGATAAAGGTGAATTAAAAGAATTTGTCTTGTACCGCTCTAATGCTGCCCACGATGAATATATATCCGCTTTTTCAGATGGGATGTATTCACCAGATGAAGTAGCTAATCAACAATTGTTTATAGGAATAGAAAATTCATATTTTGAGTATATTGAAAGTCTCGTTAAGGACAATTTTTACAAATATTTTAAAAAAATAGAAAAAAAACCTTCGGCAAAATACAATGAAATAATTTCAAATTTAGTGTTTGATTGCATGGAAGTTTTTTATGAATATATAAGTTGTTCGTATATTGATGTTATGGATAGTTTAGATAGAGAACTAATCACGGCACTGGATAAAATAATTAACATAAAAAATTAAATTTTGAGAAAAAATAATAAAACCATTTTTTGAAAACTTTTGTCATTTTATAGTTTTTCTTCTCTCAATTAATTTCCAAAATAAATTTATGCAAAAGGCAAAATGCCTTATTTTCAGCCATATATGGACTTTGCTAGCGTAGCCAAAAAGGAAATTGCTTTTTTTAAAATACACATCCATATAAGATATTCTTAATTTAAATTAAAAAATAGATAGACTAAAAAATTAATTTGCAGTTTTGGTTTTTTGAGCAGTTTATTGATTTTAGTCCTTAAAATTAATCGTCTAATAATCAATCTTATGAAAAAATATTTCAAAAAAAATGAAAAATAAGTTGAATTTACTGGTTACCTTTTTAAAAAATTACTCTCCATATATATAGAGGATGTACTCAGACAAAGAAATATTAAAAGGACTAAAAACAGGAGATAATTCTGTTTTAGAGTATTTGTATTCAAAATACAGAGACCCTATTATAGATTTTGTAGTAAAAAACTCTGGTTCGGAAGAAGAAGCTATTGATGTTTTACAAGATTCTGTGATTAATATATATAGAAAAATTTTGAAAGAGGATTTAGTGCTATATAAGGACTTTAATTCATATTTTTCAACAGCTTATAGAAATAATTGGAGAGCAGTACTTAAAATTAAAAATCAAAGAATATTTACTGATGAATTTCCGGAAGATTTGATATTTGAAGAGTTCGATTATTATAATGAATATGAATTTAACAGGCATCAAAGCTATACTACAAAACAACTTAAAGAGCTTGGGGTTGATTGTCAACAGGTAATAGAACAATACTATTTACAAAATAAAACAATGAATGAAATTGCCTATTTAATGAATTATGGCAATGCACAAATAGCTAAAAACAAGAGATATAGATGTGTTGAATATTTGAAAGAACTATTGAAAAATCATATTAATTTTTAAAATTGTGAATCATGAATAATTATGAACGAACAGCAATCATTGAGCAATACCTTGATGGGGAACTTCAGGGTGGTGATTTAGAAAAATTTGAATTACAAGCTCTAACAGATAAAGAGTTGAAGCAAGATTTATTTCTGCAAAGCGAAATCAGAAAAGTTTTAGCTGATAAAGAAGCTTTTGAGCTTCGTGTAAAATTAAATACAATACACAACAATTATCAGAAAGAAAAGAAAAATGTTAGAAAAAAGAAACCTGTTTTGACATATACATTTATAACCTTAAGTATATTAATTGTGGTTTTTGTATTTTTTATTTTCGATAGTAAATTGTCTAATGATGAACTTTACGAAAAATATTATAAGCATTATAGTTCTGAAACAATAACACAAAGTTCAGAACTATCTACTGACAATAATTATATAAATGCATTAAGAATTTACGAACGAAAACAATATAATGATGCAATTAATTTGTTCGATAAAATTCCAGAAAATTCGCCATTTTATAATTCAAAAGAATATTATAGCGGATTGTCATATATGGAATTACAGAATTACGAAGAGGCAATAAAGCATTTCAATATTGTTATAAAAAGTAAAAATAATTTATTTATTGAAAATGCTATTTGGTACTCAGCTTTGTGTTATTTGAAAATAGATAAAACCCAGTTGGCTATTGAGTATTTTAAGAAATTATTAAATGAAGATTCTACTTTTAAGAAAGAAGCTGGGGAGATTATTGAGGAGATTGAAGATGGTAGTAAGAAGTAAATAGTAATTGGTAAGCATTAATTGGAAGAAGAGTGTTAGAAAAGAAATAGGAGTGAAGCTATATAAATCGATGACAGCTAATTTCATTTTACTAACTTATGGTGACTAATAACATGTAATAGAAAAAATAGAAAACGATGGATAAATCATTAAAGTACACAATCAACCTAAGTTTCGAGGAAATTAAGTTGCCACCTTTTCAGGATATTTTAGTACTGGCAAAAAATTCGCCACATGGAATAATCGGCATAACAAAATCGTTTGAATTGCTTGCTCCAAATGGCTTTGAAATAATTAAAACTGAGCATGAAAAAGTGGAAGCAATACTGATAAATAAACGTATTCTAGCCAAAATATCGAAAGAGCGTGTGTTGGAAATTTTAAAAGAAAAAGTTTTCAATTTTATTACCGATGGCGAAATCCTAAAAGTTGATTTCAGCGTAGCCTTAATTTATTCGATAATTTATTAATATGGTCGAATACACAAATAGGAAATCTGGTGTTTACGTCTGAATTAATTGATTTAAAAACGATTATTAATGAGGTGGCTGATAGTGTTTCAATACAATTTCAAAATCACTTCCGTACCAAATCAACTAAAAGAGTTTCAGTTGATTATAAAAAGGTTCTTTGACATTTTGTAAATCAGGTACGTTAATTAGCTCTTTTACAGGCGTTTTGTCTAAAAGAGATAAGTTTAAAATCTGTAATATTTCGTAAGTTGTAAGAGGGCTTTTAAGTTGTGCTTTTATTATAACAATTAAAGTGTATGTTATTATTGCAATATATATTTGTATCCGAACAGCGTTTTCAGAATAACCCCAAAATGTTTTGACCTTGAGATGTTGTTTAATCCATTTGAAAAATAACTCCACTTGCCAACGATATTTGTAAAGTAATGCTATTTCGAGAGCATCCAACGTAAAATTATTGGTTAGAAAAACAAACTGATTATCAGTTTCTTCATCATAAAATTTTATACGCCTTAATTTATCGGGATAATCTTTTTTTGTGTAAACTCCTGTAAGAATTATTATTTGGTCGCACATTACACCTTTTTCTTTATTACTTTTATGGGAATACATACGTCTGAACTTTAAATTCTTTTTAGCTCGAATCACATAAAATGCTCCTTCTTTGCTTAAAAAGTATAGTCTGACAAAATCAGTATATCCTCTGTCAAACACATAAAAACTGCCCTTCTCATAAACTAACTTATCCATTGCATTAACATCATGAATCGCAGCTTCTGTAATGTAAATAAAACATGGCATTGATTTTTTTACATCAAATAGTGTATTAAGTTTTATTGCTCCTTTTGTTTTTTTATACTTTGCCCACCAAAATACGTTTAAGCATAAATCTACAACTGTTGCATCAAAAGCATATACATTTCCTTCAAAAGATAATTCAACGCAGGCATTGGGTACGCAACATTTACGGGCTTTGTCAATTAAAATATAAGCAAAGTCTGCATAAATATGCCAATCTCTGCTTTCATTAGCTTTTGCAAGATTATTTTTTGATATTCCTATTCCAAATCCTAAATGATATGCTTTTGATTGATGTGCTTGTATGCACAGAATTAAGTTACTTAGGCTTTCACAACTTCCTAATTGACCAAACATCATACATAATAGTTGATTCCAACATGTAAAATGTTTTACATAATTATTTCCATTGTATCTCTCAACACATGTATCAAATGCCCTTTGTGGAATAAATTCTATTATTTGAGCAAAAACATATTTTCCTTGATTCATTTTTTCAATTTTTAAATTGAAAAGTAAATCAATTCAAATCGTCACGCTAATAAAATGTAATGTAACCCCTGATTTATCAATGTTTTCAAAGAACGTTATTTATTTTTCTTGGTATGCTAGTGTTTAAAAATATAGATTTAAAAACCAATCTAAAAGTAGATTCTGTATTTGCCGATAAATATATGCTCGAAACTATTTTAAGAAACCTTATTTCTAATGCAATAAAATATTCT
Source organism: Bacteroidetes bacterium GWA2_31_9 (assembly GCA_001768975.1). Classification (GTDB taxonomy): domain Bacteria; phylum Bacteroidota; class Bacteroidia; order Bacteroidales; family GWF2-33-38; genus GWA2-31-9. The sequence goes on from MEND01000231.1 coordinate 6,861, forward strand.
AACGAAAATAGTGTAATAAGCATTGAAACAAAACTCGATAATTGCAATATGGTAGAATTTGTTGTTAAGGACTATGGCGTTGGTGTATCGAAGGAAATAATTGATGAATTATTTAAACCTATTCCGGTTAGCACACCTGGTACTCATAATGAAAGAGGAACAGGTTTTGGTTTGTTGATTTGTAAAGAATTTGTAAACAAACATAGCGGAACAATAACAATTCAAAGCGACAAAAACACAGGAACATCTTTGATTTTTAAAATACCAAATACGACAAATACAAAAACATTCATTAATGCATAACGAGAGTAAATACTTTATAGGCTTAATATTTGGCTGTCCCTACAATAACGAATTAGAAACATGCTCACTAAAAGAAATACGAAAAATGGAAATAGAAGATAGAATAGAATCTTTTCAAAGGCTAACAATTGAGGAACAGCGAAATATAATTGAGAAACATTTTAAATGCCCAAATCAAAAAGCTTGTAATATGGGATACAATAAAAATAAAAAAGATGAATGAAATTGAACATAATCTTGATAAGAAAGTTCGGGAAATTGAGATTGACATAAAAAATGACAATTTTCAGACTAGAAAAACAGAAGATTTCTTTTTAAGACTTCTTAATAAAGTATATTCAGAATATCACTTTAAGAATTTAGGTTATGATAAAACAAATACTGCTGCAATTGACCTAATCGATGAAAAAAATAAACAATTAGCAATTCAAGTTACAGCTCAAAAAAGTGATGAAACTGGGAAAATTGAAAATACACTTTCAAAGGCTATTTCATATTGGAAACCAAAAGGTGTAAAAATTGTTTGGATTCTTTTTATTTCTCAAACTGATAAAATTAAGGACTTAGACACGGTTAACGAGTACTGTAATCGAGAAGGAATTTCAATTTTTATCAAAACAATAAGCAGAATTATTGGGGATATTAATGAAAAATCTAAAAGTGAAATTCTTGAGATAGATGAATTTATTAAACAAGAAACATCTAATGAATATCGAGGATTATCAAAGTTGACTCTTTTTAAGCAAATAGAAAAAGGCGAAAAAATTGGAGTTGACAACTTTTTTAACCCTGAATCAATAATTTATCATTGTGATAAGGAGCTTAAAACTATTAATACCGTTGCTGAACTGCTCAGTAATGGAAAATTAAATGAATACTGTATACTCGGTAACCCATGCAGTGGTAAAACAACTTTTGCATATTCCATAATCCAAAAGATAAGTAAACGAAAAATATTCTATTTAAACCTTTCAAATCCTTCAATTAGTAAAAAAGACTTGATAGATGAACTAATACAGGTTTCTCATAATTATTCTGTATTAGTAATTGATAATGTTCATGATAACATTGAATTATACCTTGATTTACGGGAAAGAATTTTAAAACTAAAGTTAACAACTGTTCTCTATCTGTCTCGCTATTATAAAACCATTGACCATTTTAATAATGAAAGTATTTATCAGATAATAGCGGGAATGTCCTTCTTTCGTATTGACACAAATGAAAATTTCGAAGAAAAAATATCGGGCATTATTTGGAAGAAAAACGAAGTTCTTAAAAGACAATGGTAGTCCACTAGAATGGCGGAAAGGTGACTTTGAACAAATTCTTAAGAATACCAACAGGAATCTTCTAAAATTGAATATTGCACTAAGAATGTGGGAACAAAAAAACTCACAATCTAACCCAATTGCTTTTGACGAAATTGATTCCAAAAAGATTTTGCAATATTTTTTTGAAGAGCATAATTTGAATAAAGTAAAAAGTGATGTACTATATACCTATTGTTTGCTATATAAAAATGATATTCCCTTTATTCCGATAAGAAGTGCATATGAAGAAAACATACTGCTACGAAAAAAAGGAATTATTCTTCAATATTATAAAAGTGATTTTTTCTTTTTTCCGCACAAAGAATATGCACAATTAATTTATGACTCTTTCAACTACATTGATAACGGAATAAGTAATGATAAGAAATTATCGTTAGCTCTAAATTACATCCACAATTTTGATACAGACGAAAATAAACTAGGACTTAAATTCATCATTACAAAGCTTCATTATTCAGATGATAAAGAAATACTTGGGCAAATTTTAAATAATGAGAAAGTCGCTGATTTGCTTCGAAATGAAATCAAAGATTCTGAAATAAAATTTTCTCAAGTCATTACGACATTGAACATTCTTTTTCTGCATTCAGAAAAAATTGAAAAAGAAAGACTGTCAGAATATTATGATACTTATCTGACCTTTTTTAAAACGAACAAACTTAGTTTGTTTCTTGAAGAGCATTACTTAGCCTTTACAAGGCTGATTCAAATCAGCAATCTTTTAGACATTGAATTAAAAGAGGAGTTTATTGCTGTTGTACTTAGAAAAAATGAAAAAACGAATACAAACTCTATTGTCGAGCTGACATTAAGAATCAGTAGAAAGAGTAGAGAATCAGAAACGATACTTCGTATTCTTCATTCATTTACTTTTCCCGATTGGTTAAAAATGATTGTTGATTTGCCAAGGTTGCCAAATATTACAAACTCACTTTCAGAATTAAATACATCAGCAGAAGCGAAGAAATTATTATCAGGGTTAATTAGAAATATAGATTGGGAAAAACAATATGTAAATGCCAAATCATTAAAAATTGACCAATTTGTAAAATCGCTAAGAGAAATCAATAGAATAGATGCGTCAATTGGAAGTAATGTTTCAAGATATTTCTTTCAAAGAGCTTTCAAAGAATCTTTGTTTAAAGTTAAATTAAATTCTGCAAACCTTTCGGAATACTCAAAAGCTCTTTCTGATTTATCTAAAATAGACTCTGATTTCGTAAAAAATCAATTAGCCAAAGACTTAAAAGAAAATGTTGTTTTCGAAAAGTTTGCAAATGAGCCGAGCATCTCAAATTTTACTGCAAGAGCTTTGGAATTAAGAAAACAATTTGAAGATGCTAAATCATATTTTGAAGTCCTTAATCAAATCGTATTATCTGATTCTTTTATTAAGAAAATACAAAGTGAAAACAATCTGAATTATTTATTGATATTCACTGAGTTCGCTGAAAAATATTTGAATTTTGAAGAAACTATTTTAAAACAAGAAACATCTAAAGTAATCACAAAAATCATAGCAGGTATTCCTAATAAACTTGAAGCTTTAAGTAATCCCAAATTCTTAAATGTTGAGAATTTGGATTCAGATTTTATTGACTCAATAACGAATAAGGAAATTGAGAAATATTTTGAATCCAACAAAATAACATATGCTGAAGATTTATTTCGAGTGTTATCTTCCATAGATAAAAACAAGACAATTGAGAAATTCAAAAAATTAAATAGTGCTGTTTTAATTAGAGCTTTTTTAAATCCTGAGTTAAATTTTAGCCAAACATTAGAAAATATCAATAAACTTAAAAATAAGGTTTACAAGGATGAAATTGATAACTGCAATTTCAAAATTACCGAAATATTAGATGGCTACCTTTCGAGATACACTAAAGATTTTAGGCGTTATAATCGAGTTGGAATAAGTGATTTTTTTAAAGGTTATTACTTTGGGATTTGCATAGAACAAAATACAATTGAGAGACATTGTAAAGCTGATTTACTTAAGAAACTTTCATCAAGTAATCATAATAATTTCGAGATAGCATCACTTTTTCAATTTTTAAGACGATTGTCTGAAATAACTAACAATAAAATTGATAAGGAACTTACTGAGTTTTTAAAATTAAATACAGATAATTTTATTGAAGTAATTAAGAATGAAGAAATTACTAAGACTTTATCAGGGCTTTGTGAACTTGCATTGACTAAATTTGATATGTATGGTGATTACTTATTATTTAATGCAAAAAAGATAATTATCAAGAAAGTTGAGCAAAGGAAAAAAGACGAGATTTACAGAGTTAAACTTATTCCTGACCTTGAAAAGATAGCTAAGGATAAAGCGAAAATAATATTAAAAGAATTGAAAATATGAAAGTCAACAACACTCAACCGTTCCCAGCTAATAAAAAACCGCCCCAACCAAATTGGTTGAAGCGGCAAGCATATTCATACCCTATGAAATTTATTAATTCTGTATCAAGCATATAAAAATAAGGTTAATAAAAAAAATTGTTATTTTATATTTGGTATATTCTGGTTTGTACATGGTTTGTAAAAAATATACAACAAAATTTTACTGCACTTAATTTCAATAATATTTGAACACAAAAAATGAATAAAAAATATTAAACTCTTTTAAAATCTGACGTTTTGTTTTCAAAATCAATAAGAAATTTTGCACTAAACACATTGATACAATTGAAGTTTTAAACAATTTAGTGTTAAAAAATCAAAAAAACCTCTCTTTCAAATAATCAATAATTAAATAAAACTTTAAAAATAAAATGCAAACATCACATAATTAAATATATGTATGTTGTGGATTGTTGTAAATAGGATATTTTCAGTTTAAAGCATTTTTTACAAAACTTAACGTTTAATTAAAATCAAGTGCAAAAAAATACACGAATTTCATTTTTTACAAAGTATGCACGAAAATATTTTTCATATCTTTTAAATTATATAAAATCAATATATTACAAAAACAATCCGATTAATTTGATAAATATCACATATACAGTATTATATATGTTTAAATAAAGCATGTAATGTTTAGCCGAAACATTATAATAAATTAATTAAACGCAAACAATCAATAATATACAGATATTTTGTACAAATTACAATACGTTATTACTTTTATATTAAAAGCAATTATTTTATATCCCACCGCAAAACCGCTTACCACAAACCTTACAACGCTTAATTAAGAAAACGCAACGTTTAATTAAAGTTTGGAGTTGTCAGAATAAAATATTAATAGATTCGACACGCACTAAATTAAAAATAAACATTATGAAAACACTAGGAATTTTAATGACATTATTAAGTTTAATTTTCATTAACAAAATTACTGCACAAAACATATATCAGGTAGAAACAATAAATGATGCTAATCTAAAAGTTTTTGTAACAAGCGATGAATCACAAGCCGATTTAAAAGTTATAGAAGTAGGCGAAGGCGAAGCAGTAAAAGATGGATTGTGGTATAAAGTAAGCACACCTGCAGAAAGTAATTTAAAAGTATTTATCACAACAAATTCATCCGAAGCCGATTTGAAAATATACTATGTAGCTGAAAAAGAATTAGCAGGATGGAGTAATTCATCAAAACGAAACCTATATCAAGTAGGGAAAAAGTAAAAAATCAAAAAAGTAAAAAATCAGAAAACATAACATTATGAAACAATTAATAATCATAATCGGAATCATTTTAATCAGTATCAGTTTGTATTCACAGGAAAAACCAACTCAAAAAGAGGTTTACCCTAAAAAAAGCATAAATATAAAAAAGACTCACTTTGATCATCCTGGATATTCAGCAACTCATTCTAACAAAGGCAAGAATAAAAATAAAAATAATCAAACAACAGAACATATTGCAAAAACAAAATCTGGGGGTACAGAATATAGTGACTATCCTAAATATTTAAATACTGGCAATTCATCACAAGACAAGCAAAACTATTACAATGCCAAAAAAGCATGGGCATCAGCACATCCTGATGCATATAAAAAAATATCAGGTAATCGCTCTTACGTTGAGCCAAAAAAAAATAGAAAACATTAATAATAGTTCATAGCAAACACAAATAGCATAAAGATGAAAGTATTAACATTACTCGTAATCAGTTTTATATTTATTGGGTATCAAACTCTGAAAGGTCAAGATATAATACTGCAGGAAAACTTTAACGGAAGCGTTACAGGCTGGACAGTTGTTGATGGTAATTTAGACGATGAAACATGGTTTATATACGATGCAGGTTCAACAAATTTAGATGGAACAGATTATGTAATGGTCAACAGTGATGCAGCAGGAGCAGTAAATATGGACGAAAAGTTATACAGTCCTAAACTAAATACTACAGGTTATACAAGTCTTAGCTTAGAATTTGATCAATATTTCCGAGCATTTACAGGTAATAGTTATAATGAAAAAGGAGATGTAGATGTATGGGATGGTAGTCAATGGGTAAATGTTTACAGGGTTACAGCCACAATAGGAGCTTGGAGTAATCCCAACCATAGAACAATTGATATTTCAAGCTATGCAAATGATAGTTTGCAAATTCGTTTCCGATATTACAACGCAAACTTTGATTGGTACTGGGCGTTAGATAATGTAGAAATAACAGGAACACTTCCTTCATGTCCAACAGCAAGCTTTAACAATATTGAAACAGCATCACCATACAGCTGTGGAGATACAATCAATTTAGCAGCCACAGGATATAACACATCTGGAGAATATATCACACCAGGTTTTAATATTTATATAACAACAGACATCTATTCAGATGACGAAAATTCTTTAACAATATATAAAAATGGGCAAGTCTATTACGAAGTGCCAGTAGGCAGTGTCCCTGCAAATACAGAATGGAATTTATGGGGACAATATATGGATCCAACAGCAACATGGAGCTTCGAATGGTGCGATAGCTACTCGGATGGCACTTTTCCTTACGAAGTTTACGACAATATGAGCGGACAACTCATTACAAGTGGTACAATTGATAATGTTGGAGTAAGCTGTAGAACATTAACCATAGGAACATTAGACGGAGTATCCACATTTATAGGAACAGGACTAACCAATAATGGAGACGGAACAGCCACATTATTAACATCAAGCATAACACCAGGCAATTATGAAATAACCTTTTATTATAATGACAGCCTGAACTGTAGCGACAGTACAACACAAAACATAGTTATACAAGGTATAACAGCAGACGCAGGAAATAACCAAGCCATTTGTCAAGGAGATACCATAGAAATAGGAGGCAGCCCCACAGCAAGCGGAGGCAATAACATAAGCTATTTATGGAGTCCAAATACAGGATTAAGCAGTAGCACAGTAGCCAATCCACAATGCTATGCCGACACAACAACAACATATACCCTAATAGTAACCGATAGTAATTGCGGAGCCGACACAAGCACAATAACAATTACAGTAAATCCAACCCCAACAGCACATGCAGGAGCCGACCAGTCATATTGTACTGGAGACAATATTACATTAGGAGCAAATCCCGCAGTCACAGGTGGCACTACCCCATATAACTACAGTTGGACACCAACAACAGGATTAAGTTCAGGCAATGTAGCCAATCCTACACTCGTAGCAACAAGCAGCCAGAACTATATACTAAACATTAGCGATGCAAATAACTGTACAAGTACAGACAATATACAAATAACCATTTACAATCAATTAACAGTAAATGCAGGAACAAACAAAAACATTTGTCAGGGAAAAAGCGTGAACATAGGAGGCAGCCCTACAGCCGGTGGCGGCACTATGCCATACAGCTATAACTGGATGCCATCCACAGGATTGGACAGTACAACCATAGCAAATCCAACAACATCAACAAGCACAAATATTAATTATTCAGTAGAAGTAACCGACGGCAATGGATGTACAGCAACAGACACTATTAATATTAATGTTATTTCCAATCAGGACTTTATAGGAGGAACAAGTGCAAGCTATACAACCAGCGGCGGACGTTTTTTAGACAGTGGAGGAGAATCAGGAAATTACAGCAATAATGAAAACTATACAATTACCTTTAACCCATGCGATAACACAAAAAAAATACAATTAGTATTTACAAGCTTTAGCATACAATACCATTCAACATGTATGAAAGACGTATTCATAGTCTATGACGGACCAAATACATCTTCTACAATATTAACAGCAGTTTGTGGAACAGGAAATATAGGACCATTCACATCAAGCCATACAAGCGGAGCACTAACAGTTAAATTTACATCCGATGGAAGCACAATTGGGAGTGGATGGATTGCCAATATCAACCAAGCCTGTGTTATCAGTCCGACAATAGAAGCAGGAGC
>MEND01000232.1 GCA_001768975.1 Bacteroidetes bacterium GWA2_31_9
TATATTGGAGTATTAATAGATGACTTAGTAACAAAAGGTGTAACTGAACCATATCGCATGTTTACATCAAGAGCTGAATATAGAATTTTGTTACGACAAGACAATGCTGATTTACGCTTAACAGAAAAATCATACAATATTGGATTAGCAGATTCTAATAGATATTTGCTCACAAAAAACAAATATGAAACAATTAATAAAATTATTGAATCATTTAATTCTACCAATATTTCACCAGAAGAAATAAATCCTCTTTTAGAAAATACCGATACAAATATTTTAACTCAAAAAACAAAAGCAAGTAATTTATTACTTCGCCCACAGTTAAATATTTTCGAAATACTTTCTATAAAACCAGAATTAATTGAAAATATAGAAATCTTAGAAAGTCTAAAAGCCGACATACTTGAGTCGGCAGAATTAGAAGTTAAGTATGCTGGATATATCGAGAGAGAGAAAATAATTGCTGAAAAAATAAAGCGCCTTGATTATATAAAACTAAACGACGATATAGATTATTCACAATTCAAATCATTATCAACAGAAGCTCGCCAAAAATTAAATAAAATAAAACCAAAAACAATTGGACAAGCTTCTCGAATTAGCGGAGTTTCTCCTTCAGATATAAATGTGCTTTTATTATTTTTAGGAAGATAATTAAAATTGTTCCACGTGGAACAAAAAAAATAATATTATGAAAAACTCATTTAGAATTTCAGGCAACATCGTCGATGTTGTAAATAAAAAAATCTTTAAAGGAATTGCTTCAATTAAAGATGGAAAAATTGCAGACATTATTAAAGACAACAAAGCAAAAGGAAATAATTATATTCTTCCAGGCTTAATAGATGCTCATGTTCACATTGAGAGTTCAATGCTAGTACCATCGGAATTTGCCAAAATTGCTGTTTGTCACGGAACTGTTGCAACTGTTTCTGACCCACATGAAATAGCTAACGTGTGTGGCATTGAGGGAATTAACTACATGATTGAAGATGGGAAAAAAGTTCCTTTCAAGTTTTTCTTTGGTGCTCCTTCATGTGTTCCTGCAACAGATTTTGAAACTTCAGGAGCAAAAATTGACAGCAAAGACATTTCAGCGTTGATGAAACGTGACGATATTTATTTTCTTTCTGAAATGATGAATTTTCCCGGAGTGATTCATAATAATGAAGAGGTTTTGAATAAAATCAAAGCTGCCAAAATTGCAAAAAAAGTAATTGACGGACATGCTCCTTCGGTAACAGGCAAGGATTTAATCAATTATGCATCAAAAGGTATTGCAACCGACCACGAATGTATAAATGTGCATGAAGCAATTGAAAAAATAAATGCAGGAATGCTAATTCAAATTAGAGAAGGAAGTGCCGCTAAAAACTTCGATTCTCTATATACTTTAATTGATTCGCATCCCGATAAAGTGATGCTTTGCACAGACGATACTCATCCAAACGATTTAATTAAAGATCATATTAAAAAGCTTGTTAAAATGAGTATCGAAAAAAAGCTAGATATATTTAATATTTTGAGAGCTACTACTTATAACATTGTAAAACATTATAATATTCCTGTTGGTTTATTGCAAAAAAACGATACTGCTGATTTAATAATAGTAGATAACTTGAAGGATTTTAATGTGTTGGAAACATATATCAATGGAGTTTTAGTTGCAAAGAATGGGAAAGCGAAATTTAAAACCACAAAAAATACAATTATAAATAACTTCAAACGAACAAAAATTTCAATAAAAGATATTGTAGCTCACACTAATAACCCCACAACCAAAGTAATAGAAGTAATAGATGGCGAGCTAGTTACGCGAATGTCGGAAAGAACTTTGCCATCAAAAAATGGAATTTTATCACCAGATGTAAAAAACGATATTTTAAAAATTGTAGTTGTTAACCGTTATGTTGACGAAAAGCCAATTATTGGATTTGTTAAAAACTTTGGATTGAAAAAAGGAGCAATAGCAAGTAGTATTGCTCACGATAGCCACAATATTGTTGCAATAGGAACCAGCGACAAAGAACTTGTCAAAGCAGTAAATACAATAATTAAAAATAAAGGTGGTATTTGTGCTGTTAACTCTAACGATGTTTCAGAATTAAAGCTTGAAATTGCAGGTTTAATGAGCAGAAGCGATGCTTATACAGTATCTACAAATTACGAAAAGGTTCATAACAAAGCAATTGAGTTTGGCTCAAAACTAAAATCACCATTTATGACAATGGCTTTTATGACTTTACTTGTTATTCCTTCAATAAAAATTGGCGATAAAGGAATCATGGATGTTAATCAATTCAAATATATAATTATGACACTTGACGATGTAAAAAAATCAATCCGTTCGATTAACGATTTCCCGAAAAAAGGAATAATTTTCAAAGACCTTTCAACTGCATTTAAAGATAAAGATGTTCTTTCTTTTATGGCAGATGAAATTTATAATTACTATAAAGACAAAAAGATAACAAAGGTTATTGGTATTGAATCTCGAGGCTTCATTTTAGGAAGTGCCCTTGCATATAAACTAAAAGCCGGTTTTATCCCATTACGTAAGCCGGGGAAGCTTCCTGCAGAAGTATATTCATATACTTATGACCTAGAATATGGTCAAGATACTCTGGAGATTCATAAAGATGCAATTGAGCCAAATGATGTTGTCCTAATTCACGATGATGTTCTTGCAACTGGAGGAACAGCATTGGCTGCATTAGAACTAGTAAAACAGTTCGATGTAAAGGATGTTTACTTAAACTTTATTTGTGAAATTTCGTTTTTAAAAGGAATGGAGCGATTTAAAGAAAAAAATAAGATTTATTCGTTGTTAAAGTTTTAATTTATCGGACACTGAGGCTCTCGAAGTGTCATTGTTTGGGATATAATGAAGTGGTCATTTCGAGAGCCTCAATGACCAGAAGTAGCTCACTAAGTGAATCCGAAGTATTTTTGTAAAACAATATTTATAGTGTAATGAAGCTAACCAATAAATATATAATTGCAATTCTGATAAGTATCACTTTTATTACATTTTTCCCTTCATTAAAAAACGATTTTGTAAACTGGGACGATGATATTTATGTATTGCAAAATCCTGATATTAGAGAAATTAGCTCGGCATCTGTTTCAAATATGTTTAGTTCAGAATATGTTGGGCTATATCTTCCATTAACTATTTTTTCATATGCAATAAATTATTCAATTGGAGAGTTAAATCCTTTTGGATATCATTTACTTAATCTTATTTTACACATATTTAGCACTATAATTCTGTATTTATTAATAAAAAAACTAAGCTCAAATATTAGCATTGCTTTTTTTGTCGCATTATTATTTGCAATTCATCCTTTAAGAGTCGAGTCAGTTGTTTGGATTTCTCAACGCAAAGATGTTCTTTATGTTTTTTTCTATTTACTGTCTTTATTATCTTTTACAAACTACTTATTTTCAAAGACAAACAATCTAAAATGGTATTTTGCTTCATTAATATTTTTTATTATTTCTCTTTTTTCGAAAACCTCTGCAGTTACTTTACCATTAATAATTTTAGCTCTTGCTTACTACATTGACAAAAGCTCAATTAAAAAAGTCTTCGTAAAATTAATTCCATATTTTTTAATCTCATTAATCTTTGGAATAATTACTTACTCTGTACTAAAGACTGGAGGTAACATTTATAAATTTGAAGAAAATTATTCGCTTCTCGACCAGATTTGCTTGGGGACTTATTCATTCATTTTCTATATTTATAAGCTTGTATTTCCTTTTGACTTATCTCCAACTTATTATTTTCCATTAAAGTCAAACGGATGGCTTCCAATACCATATTATATTTCTGTTTTAGTGTTAATTATCTTGATTTATTTAGTTTATAAATTCAGGAAAAATAAAATAATAATTACCGGATCATTAATTTACCTATTTGGAATATTTTTCTTTTTACAAGTCATTGCCTCTGGAAGAGTTGTAACTGCTGACAGATATGCTTATATAGCTCATATAGGTTTACTTTTTATTATTGGAAGTTTATTATATACACTGTTTAGGAAAAACTCCAAAATATTTATTTATTTTACTTTAGTTATTGGTATAATCTTTTCAATACTTACATCTAGGTATTCAATGATTTGGAAAACTGGCGAATCGCTTTTTACTCATTCTATATTAAAAAATGAAAATAAATCGCTAGGTTACATAAACAGAGGACTTGCTCATTATTATGGTTTTACAGAAAAAAATAAAATAGATTATAACAAAGCCTATCAAGATTTTGATAAAGCAATTTCAATAAATAAAAACGATGCCGAAGGCTGGTTCAACAGAGGAAATTGCTTTATGAATTTTCAAAAAATAAACGAGGCTGAAAACGATTTTGATAAAACAATTTCTTTAGACAGTTTACATTATAAAGCATGGAATAACAGAGGTTTAGTTTATGCTTATAAAGGCAATTTTGATATGGCAATGAAATACTACAATCATTCAATTTATTTAAAAAACACATTTTCTGACGCATACAGCAATATTGCTTTTGTATATTTGAATAACGGCAATAACAAAATGGCTTGTGAATATTTTGAAAAGTCTTTAAAATTAGGAAGTAAAACTGCTGGACATTATTTGGAGCAATATTGTAAAAAATAAAATTGGAATCTTTAAAAATAAAAGAAACGCTTAAATCAATTCCACCCAAACCGGGTGTATATCAATATTTTGATGTAGCCGGAAAAATAATTTATATTGGTAAGGCTAAGAATTTAAAAAAACGTGTAAGCCAATATTTCCACAAAGAAAATCACGATAGTTATAAAACCAAAATACTTGTAAAAAAGATAGTTGAGATAAAATATATTGTTGTTGATTCTGAACAAGACGCATTGTTGCTCGAAAATAATCTGATTAAAAAACATCAACCTCGCTACAATATTTTATTAAAAGATGATAAAACATTTCCATGGATATGTATTAAAAATGAGTCATTTCCAAGAATTATTTCGGTTAGAAATTATATAAAGGACGGTTCAACATATTTTGGTCCTTATGCTTCTTATACAATGTACAGAACGCTTTTAGACTTAATACGTCAACTTTTCAAATATAGAACTTGTAAGTTAAGTCTTACAACTGAAAATATTAAACAAAAAAAATTCAATGTTTGCCTTGAATATCATATTGGAAATTGTCTTGCAGCATGTACTGGACTTGAAAGTGAAACTCAATATAATCAGACAATTAATAATATTAAACAAATTTTAAAAGGCAATATTCACGATGTAAAATTATCGTTGAAAAATATTATGAAAGATTTTGCATCAGAATATAAATTTGAAGAAGCTCAAATGATAAAAGAAAAAATAGAAATTCTTGAAAAATATCAAGTAAAATCCACTATTGTAAATCCTCAAATCAACAATGTTGATGTGTTTAACATATTGAATGATAAGAAGGAAGCCTTTGTTAATTATTTAAAAATTATAGACGGTGCAATCATTCAGACACATACCATAGAAGTTCGGAAAAAACTTGAAGAAACTAATGAAGAAATTTTACAAATTGTTATTCCCGAAATACGAGAAAAATTACACAGCAATTCTCCCGAAATTATTCTACCTGAGCATGTTGAATTAGAATTTTGTGATGCAAAAATTATTGTCCCAAAAATTGGCGACAAAATTAAGCTACTTGAGCTATCACACAGAAACTTAATGTATTACAAACAAGACAAATTAAACCGCTCGTTAACCGAGAAAAAAGAAGAAAAAGTTTCTTCGGTTTTAGAAATTATTAAAAAAGATTTAAGACTTAAAGAAAATCCTGCAATTATAGAATGTTTCGATATTTCTAATATTCAAGGAACTAGCGTTGTAGCATCATGTGTTGTTTTTGTAAATGGCAAACCTGCAAATAAAGAATATCGGCATTTTAACATTAAAACGGTTGAAGGACAAAACGATTTTGCATCAATGCACGAAGTAGTTTACCGTAGATATAAACGAAAAATAGAAGAAAATGCTGAGCTTCCGCAACTTATAATAATTGATGGAGGTAAAGGACAATTAAACGCTGCTGTTGATGCACTTAAAGAGCTTAATATTTACGGAAATATGGCTGTAATTGGAGTTGCAAAAAGGCTTGAAGAAATATTTTTCCCAGACGATAAATATCCTATTTACCTTAAAAAAACGTCTCAAACATTAAGAGTAATTCAGCATATTAGAAATGAAGCACATCGTTTTGTAATTGGATTTCACAGAGATAAGCGTTCCGAAAAATTTAATAAAAGCATCTTAAACGATATTCATGGACTTGGTGATAAAACAGTTGCTAAACTCTGGAAAAATTATAAATCAATAGAAGAAATAAAACTCGCTGATATTGAGACATTAGTAGCTTTTGTTGGTAAATCGAAAGCAAAAATAATAAAGGAATTTCTAAATAATTTCTAATTTTACTTTCTAAACAATTCTTATGAAAGAACTGCCAAATAAATTAAACGATAAACTTCAAAACCTAAAAGTATCAGAAATATTATCATATTTTTCAAACGAATATCCTGATAAAGTAGTATTTACAACAAGCATGGGCGCCGAAGATCAGGTTTTAACAGCAGAAATTGCTAAAACAGATAAAAGTATTAAAATTATAACTTTAGATACTGGTCGAATGTTTCAAGAGACTTATGAACTTATTCAACGAACTGAATCGAAATTTAAGATAAAAATTAAAGTATATTTTCCCGACAATAATGAAGTTGAAAAAATGGTAAACGAAAAAGGAATAAATCTGTTTTACGAAAGCATTGAAAATCGAAAATTATGCTGTAATGTTAGAAAAATTGAACCATTAAAAAGAGCATTAAAAGAAAATAAAATTTGGATAAATGGCTTAAGAAGAGACCAATCAACAACAAGAAACAAAATTAATCTTGTTGAATTTGACGAAGTAAATAATATTTTAAAAGTTAATCCTCTTTATAAATGGACAAACGAAATGGTTTGGGACAATATCAAAAACGAAAAAATTCCATATAACCCTTTACATGATAAAAATTATCCAAGTATTGGGTGTGAGCCATGCACAAGACCTGTCGAATATGGCGAAGATATTCGTTCTGGCAGATGGTGGTGGGAAAACCCTGATACAAAAGAATGTGGACTTCATAAAAGGTAATACTTAAAATTCAAAGCTTTAAAAACAAAAATCAAAAAAAAAAGTAAAAACTTGATACAATTGAACTTAGCCCAAGTACCTGACAGTACAATTACTCCTATCCCTCAAACAATTAAGGATACAACCTCTTTAATTAATAATACTGATACATCAAAAGTTATTAAACCAAAAAAAGATAGTATAACAGTTATTAAGAAAAGTGATTCTATAAAATCTGCTTCAAAAGATACTTCAGCATTAATCAAAAAAATCGATTCTGTTAAATTGACTTTTAAGGATTCTATTTCAATAAAAAATAATATTTCTGAATATGCTGAAATTAAGATAGATACCATTTTTTTTTCAAAAAATAATGAACTCCAAGAATTATCATATAAACCTGAAATAATTGTTACAAACTATGATTATTCAACAGGAAACGACTCTATTAATTATTCTTTCCAAAAAACATTCTTACTATATGACAATGAAAATATTTCATTGAAAAAAAATACAATTGCTAAAATTATCACAAATAAAACTGATAGTTCTAAGGCATACCAAAGTGAAATAAAAACAATAAAAAGCATTAATACAGCAAATTATATAAAATCCAAAAATGCAGATTGGTTTTTAGCAATCTTAATTGTTGTTTTATCTATTACAACTATCTTAAGAATATTATATAGTAGATATTTTTCTGATTCTATTAAATCATTATGGAGTTATCAACATGCGATAAAATTATTTAAAGAAAATAATGTTGTCAATCAAAGATTGTCATTTATTTCAAACATATTGTTTATTCTTAGTTTTTCGCTTTTTGTAGTTTTGTGCAACGATTTTTTTGCAAATTCTGGATTTTCTAAAAATAATTTCCTTCTCTTTATATTAATTAGTGTATCAATTGTGTCCATTTATCTAATAAAATATGCTGTTTATAAAATTCTTGGTTATATTTTTCTTGATTCAGCTTCTTATTCTGAATATTTATATAATGTTTTTCAATTCAACAGAATTGCAGGGATATTTTTGATTCCCATTATAATAGCACTAGCTTATTCGACAATTTATTATACTAATGCTATTGTTTATTCAGGGTTTGTAATTCTTTTCATTGTATTTATTATGAGAATAATACGTGGCTTACAAATTTGTAGTAAAGTAAATTTTTCAATATTCTATAGCTTTTTGTATCTTTGCGTGCTCGAAATATTACCTCTATTAGTAATATATAAACTAATAATAATTAATATTTAATTATTTAGGTAATTTCGATAAATTACTAAGTATTGACCTTAATACTTTAAAGACTTGAAAATTAAAAGAATATTGGTTTCTCAGCCTGAGCCAGAAACACAAAAATCGCCTTATTTTGATTTAGCTGAAAAGTATAATATCAAAATTGATTTTAGACCATTTATTCGGATTGAAGGCATCGGTTCAAAAGAATTCAGGCAAGAAAGAATCAATATTCCTGATTACACAGCACTAATTTTTACTAGCAGAACAGCTATTGATCATTTTTTTAGAATTTGTAGTGAATTAAAAATTACAGTTGCTGATACAACAAAATATTTTTGTATTTCTGAAAGCATTGCTTACTATCTTCAAAAATATATTGTATATAGGAAAAGAAAAATATTCTATGGAAAAAGCAAATTTGAAGAACTTATAGATTCTATCAAAAAGTTTCCAGATGAAAACTATTTAGTTCCTTTGTCAAAAATTCACAAACAAGAAATTCCTCAACTTTTAGATAAAAATAAAATAAAATATACTAAAGCCATAATATACAACACAATAAGTTGTGATATGTCAGACATTCCTGATGTAAATTACGACATTTTGGTTTTCTTTAGTCCTTCAGGAATTAAATCATTAACACAAAACTTTCCAAACTTTAAACAAGATACAACAGCTATTGCGGCATTTGGACCAACTACAGCAAAAGCCGTTTCTGATGCTGGATTAAGACTTGATATACAAGCTCCAAACCCAACTGCACCATCTATGCCTGCTGCTATTGAACAATACATTAAAAAAGCTAATAAAGCAGGGAAATAATAATATTAACACTTTTTATAAAGGGAGTTACGCTCCCTTTTTTTATTTTTGTTATTTCTATTAAATTATTTTTCATCGAATTAATGTCTCAAAGTTTAAAAAAGTCTGAAATATTACGTAGTAAAATATTTATTGATAAATTATTTAATAGCGATAAGTTTATCTTTAAACATCCCTTTAAGATATTTTATAAGGAAGAAAGTTATGAATCTGATTTTCCGGTTCAAATGCTCGTTTCGGTTTCAAAAAGAAAACATAAACATGCCGTTGATCGAAATCTTATAAAACGTAGAATTAAAGAATCTTACAGAAAAAATAAAGAAATTATTTACGAAGTTTTAAATAATAAAAATAAGAAGCTAATTCTTTCGTTTCTCTATATTTCAACAGAAATATTAGAATATAGTGAAATTGAAAGTAAAATAATTTTAATTTTGAATCAGATTAGAAAAGAATATGAAGAATAAAGGAATGAATGATTATTTAGAAGACCTTGCCACAGATTACACAGATTTTACTCATAAATCGCATATTTTTAAAGGCATTCGTGAGTCGCTTCGCTATGTTCACAGATTTAAAACAACCAACGGTTGTTTATTCTATGTTAATTCTAATAAGAAAATCTTTGAAGCAAATCTGTGATAATTAGCGTAATCTGAGGCAAAAAAAATCATAATAATCCGCATTCACCCTGTGAGATAACTTTTAATAAATGAATATACAATTAAATAAGATAATTATCTAACAGGGTAAATCAGTGTCAAAAAAAAACAGATGAAATTAATTAGTTGGTTTTTAATATTATTAGTAAAAATATATCAATATACATTGTCGCCAATTTTACCAAACTCATGCAGATATAATCCTTCATGTTCGGTATATTCTATTCAGGCTTTGAAAAAACATGGCCCGTTTAAAGGTTTTTACTATTCTGTAAAAAGAGTTTTTTCGTGTCATCCTTGGGGTGGAAGTGGTTATGACCCTGTACCATAACAGTTATGTAAAATGTAATATTTAAGATGTACGATTTAAAGATATAGTATTTAATTGAAAATGAATCAATAATTTATAAAATATAAAATGAACGATTTAAAAATATTTATACAAAACGAAATAATGAATCTTGCATTTGTCAAGGTTGATTTTGATAGCTCTCTTATAAAATCAAAGCTTTTAGACTCAATTACTGTGGTTGACTTATTAGTATCAATTGAAGAGAAAATTGGAAAAAAAATCTCTCAACATTTAATAACAGAAGAAAATCTTGATACAATAAATATTATTACAGAAACGCTGAAAAAGATATAGTTACAATAAATGAAAAAATGTTTTTTTATATACTTTTTACCGCTATTTTTTGCTATTACTTTACTTGTAATTATTGTTTTTAAAACTAATATAAATTCATTTTTATTCCAACCCAGAAGTGCGAATTATTCAATAGATTCTACTTATCACTATATTGAAAATTTTCAAGGAAATCAATATTATGAGGAACAATTTTTATTAAGTAATTCAAATTCCGAGAATATTTTTTTACTAGGCTCTTCAGAACTTGGTGTAAACACCGAAGCAACACCTTATAATTTCATTACCAAAAACTTTAAAACGAAACTACGTGCCGTTGGACATGCAGGAAATCAATGTTTTTCGATTTATTCACAATTGCTTGCTAACGAAAATCGCTTGAATAATGCTCCTATTGTTATAATTCTTTCGCCTGGATGGTTTATTTCAGAAACTGCAAATGGGACTACTGCTTCGTTATTTTTAGAGTTTAATTCATCACGGTTTTTAAACTCAATTATTAATAACGATTCTATTGCTAATTTTAAACAGTATGAGATTGAACGAATTTCATCATTCTATGATAAAATTATAAATCCTGATTTAAGTTTGAAAATTTTATATTTTGAAAAAAAATTATCTGAGAGTTTTTTGCATAAAATCGTCTATTTCCCTTTTATTAAAACATGTAAAACACTTAACAACGTTAAATTAAAATTACAAAGTAATAATTTAAAAATTAAGAATAAAAGACATGATAGGCTTCCGATTATATCTGATTCTTTCATAATTAATTGGGATAGTTTATTTACATATAGCAAACAAAAACAAATTGAAAGTTGTACTAATAATAATTGGTTTATTTATAATGAATATTTTAATAATTATATAAAAGGAAGAACAAGCACTGTTTCAATAGTTAAAGACGAAATAAATCAAGAATTAAAAGATTTTAAGATGCTTGTAAAATTATTAAAGACAAAAAAAACAAAGGCATCATTTATTATTTTACCAATAAATCCTTGTTACTATAGAAATTCAAATGAATTAACTCCTCTTATAAAATCTTTGGAATCTGAAATATCACTAAACAATTTTTCATGTTTAAGCTTTTGGAATTCAGACTCAACAACATTTGATAATGGCATTTTAACAGACATTATGCACCTAAGTAGCTATGGTTGGTATAAAGTAGATAAATTTATAATTGAAACTTATAATTTGGCAAAATGAAAATAACAAACTCAATACGCTTTTTTTTAAACATTGTAATATACACATTGATTGTGTTTTGTTTATATTATTTGTATTCGCCACTAAATGAGCATCCTAATAATAAAACCGGTTCTTCTGTTCAATTTGTTTATCAGCAATTTTAATTATGCTCCCATTTAGTTCTTTTGAATTTTTCATAATAATGGCTATTTTCATTACGATTATAGCGTTATCAAAATATTTTTTAAAGTCAAATTATTACAAACACTTATTAGTAGCGTTAAATATTTTGTTTTTAGCTGTTATTTTCCCGAAACCATATCATTTTATTTCACTGATTTTGTTTTCTTATTTTGCAACCTACATAATATCAGATATTTTTAAATTTAAAAATAAAATTTGGGGAATTTTAATTTTACTTCTACCAATGCTTCTGGTAAAGTTTGATATTCGATTTGATTTTTATCCATTTAAGCTCAACAATATATTATCATTTGCTGGACTTTCTTACGCCAGTTTTCGTATAATCGGATATTATATGGATAAAGCTCCTAATGAAAAAATGGCTGATTTTGTAAGTTATTTTAATTTCCTATCATTTACACCAACTTTATTAATTGGACCAATTGATAGATTTGGGCGTTTTAAAACCTCGCAAGATATTGGTTTTTTATCAATTAACTCCGAAAATTTTATCATTGGATGGAATTCGCTGGTTAAAGGAATTGCTTTTAAATACATAATTGCTGAACTAATAGATAGATATTGGATGAGCCTATATTCTATAGAAAGCAAAGAAATTTTACATTTAGCAAATAATATGTATTCATACTATTTTTATTTGTTTTTCGATTTTGCAGGCTATTCGTTTATGGCTTTAGGAATTGGAAAAATGATGGGAATAAATGTACCTATAAACTTTACAAACCCTTTTGTGGCAGTTAATCCACAAGATTTTTGGAGGCGATTTCATATAAGTCTAGGTGATTGGCTTAAAGATTACTTTTTCACTCCATTATATATGTTTTTGACACGTAAAAAAAGCTTAAAAAAATATCCTATAACACGTCAGAATATTGCATTAATATTAACATTCTTGCTAATGGGTTGCTGGAATGGATTTCAATTTAATTACATCCTTAGTGGTTTTTTGTTTGGATTATTTTCGGCAGTTCATAATACTTACGCAATAATGTGTAAAAAGAAAGGAAAAGATGTGTTTTTTGGAAAAATGAATCCAAAAATCGTTAAAATTATTAGTATTTTCATAATGTTTAATTTAGTTTCAATAGCTTTATATATTTTTAGCGGGAAATGTCCATTATAGTTTTAATAGACACACAATAGAATGATTATATTTTTAATGAAAGCAAAAAATTAGACAGGATTACAAGATTAACAAGTTCAAACCTGTAAATCCTGTAATCCTGTCAAAAAAATATAAACACGTGAAATACAATTTTAATCAAAAAAAATTTACAGAAACCGCCGATTTACGCAATAAACTTGCAATAGTTGGCAGCGATTCAGAAATAGATTGGAATACTTTACAAACCAAAACCGAAAAACTTGTTGAAATATTTCATCAGACTGATATTCCAAGCGGACATCCTGTAATTATATATGGACATAAAGAATATTTTTTCCCACTTGCCATTTTAGCATGTATTCATTCAAATACAACTTACATTCCGATAGATAAAATTTATCCTGTTGAACGTATTAAAAAAATTATCGAATTAACAGGTTCTCAGATATTAATAAACTGTTCAGACGTTAATTTAGACATTGACATTGCTGTTACAATTAATGACGATTTTACAATCAAAAGCAATTATACACCTAATTTTCATAACCGAATTTATGGAAATTCATCCGATCCACTTCAATACATAATGTTTACATCGGGCTCTACTGGCGAACCAAAGGGAGTTCAGATTACACAAAGTTCAATTTTATCGTTTCTAAACTGGGCTTTATACGATTTTGGATTTAGCAGTAACGATGTTTTTCTGAATCAAGCACCATTTACATTTGATGTGTCGCTTTGCGATATTTTAAATTCATTCGCTCATGGCGGAACTCTTGTTTTATCATCAACTGAAATTGTAAAAAATCAAGAAGCTTTTTTTAATCGGTTAATACACTATAAATGTAGCGTTTGGACATCAACGCCTTCATTTGTTTATCTATTTTTGCGACATCCCAATTTTAATTCTGAAAATATTCCATCAATAAAAACCTTTCTTTTTATGGGCGAAGATTTACCAAATCGCACATGTGGACATTTAAAAAGAACTTTTACAAACGCAAGAATATTAAATGCTTATGGTCCAACCGAAGCTACTATTGTTACAACTTTAGTAGAAATTACCAACGATATTATTGAAAAATATCCATTATTACCAATTGGTTTTCCAAAAACAGACTCTAAAATATTAATTGATAAAAAGCGTTCTGAAGATAAAGACGGCGAATTGATAATTGTTGGCGACCACGTATCGACCGGATATTTTAATAATGAGGATTTTAATCGTGAAAAATTTTACATTCACGAAGGGAAAAGAGCGTTTAAAACAGGCGATTTAGCTTATTACGAAAACGATATGGTATTTTGTATTGGCAGAAACGACGACCAAGTTAAAATGCACGGTTTCAGAATCGAACTAAATGAAATATCTAACGTTATTTGTAAAAATGATATTATTTCAGATGCTGTAACTATTGCTCTAAAACGAAACAACGAAGTAAAAAAAATAGTAAGCTTTGTTGTTTTAAAAAAAGCAATTGAAAAAGACGAACTAATCAAGCAATTACATTTATTTTTAGAAAAAACATTACCATATTATATGATTCCGGGCGACATAGATATAGTAAATGAATTTCCATATAGCACAAGTCATAAAATTGATAAAAATAAACTTATAGATGATTATTTAAAGAAACAATTTAATAACAATTAATTATGTTCAAAAAATTAAAATACATCCTTATAATCGGCATCACTGCTATTGTTGTGTTTGCTTATAAAGGAATTGACGAGAGCAGTTTTGAAGTATCGAAAAATTTAGACATTTATTATACACTTTTCAAAGAGCTTAATATGTTTTATGTTGATGAAACCAAACCAGGAGATTTAATAAAAAACAGTATTGATAAAATGCTCGAAACGCTTGACCCTTACACAGTTTACATTCCAGAATCGAAAATGGAAGATTACAGATTAATGACAACTGGACAATATGGTGGCATTGGTGCATTAATAAGAAAAGCTGGTGATTACATTGTTATTACCGAACCTTACGAAACTTTTCCGGCATACAAAGCAGGGATTAAAGCAGGCGACGTTATTCTTGAAATTGATGGAAATTCCACTAAAAACAAGAACTCCAGCGATATAAGCGATGCTCTTAAAGGTCAGCCAAATTCGGAAGTAAAACTTGTATTAAAACGACCTGGCACCGAAAAAAATATAGAAAAAACCCTAAAACGTGAAGAAATTAAAATTAGTAGCGTCCCATATCATGGAGTAATTGCCGATGGAATAGGATATTTACGACTTTCGAGCTTTACCGAACAAGCCGGAGCAGAAGTAAAAGCAGCTTTTACAGATTTGAAAGAAAATAATAAAATCACTTCATTGGTTTTGGATTTGAGAGGAAACCCCGGCGGGCTTCTGATTGAAGCAGTTAACATTGTCAATGTGTTTGTAAAAAAAGGCGAAGAGGTTGTAAGCACAAAAGGCAAAATATCAGACTGGAACAAAAAATATACTACAATGTTTCAATCAACAGACACAGAGATTCCTATTGTTTGCCTTGTAAATAGCGGTTCAGCCTCAGCTTCAGAAATTGTTTCGGGAGCTTTGCAGGATTTAGACAGAGCTGTTATTCTCGGACAACGTACATTTGGAAAAGGACTGGTTCAAACAACACGTCAATTAAGCTATAATTCGAAATTAAAAGTTACAACCGCCAAATATTACATTCCGAGCGGAAGATGCATTCAGGCACTTGATTACACTCACCGAAACGAAGATGGAAGTGTTGGCAAAGTTCCTGATTCTTTAATTACCGAATTTGCTACTAAAAATGGCAGAAAAGTTTATGATGGTGGCGGAATTGTACCCGACATAGCAACAGAACCGATTTATCTTAGTAAAATCGCTATAAGCTTGATAGAAAAGAATTTAATATTTGATTATGTAACCGAATTTGTACTAAAACATGATTCTATTGATAACCCCGAAAAATTTTCGATTTCAGATGTCGATTTTGATGAATTTAAAAAATATTTATCCGACAAAGAATTTGATTATGAAACTGAAAGCGAAAAAGAATTAACAAGACTTATTGATATAGCAAAAAAGGAAAAATATTACGAAAAAGCTGAAACAGATTTTGCTGAACTAAAACTTAAATTATCGCACGATAAAAATTATGATATTCAAAAATTTAAAGATGAAATAACTGAATTGCTTAATGAAGAAATCGTTAGTCGTTATTATTATCAAAAAGGAAGAGCAAAAAGCTCAATAAAATTTGACGATGATGTTAAAAAAGCAATAGAATTGCTTCAAGATAAATCAAAGTATGATTCTATTTTAGTGGCTGGTGTCGATATTAAAAAATAGTTAGTTATACTTTGCGTGGTGTTACTTAGTACATTTCTGCGAGAAATATTAGTTATTAGTTTTTAGTTATTTATTTTGGTTTTTTAGTTTCTTGTTATGGTTATTTAATCGGTAACAGTGCTAACTAACAAACCATTAAGCCAAAACTAAAAACCGATAAAACTATACATAAAAACCAACAACCTTTGAACTATAAAATACACGACTTGTCCCGATTTTTCATCGGGAAATTTATCCTATTTTAAGTATAATACTTTCTAAGATTTAATGATAAGATTCTAAAATAAATTCAGAATAACTCAATACTCATATTTCCGTTTTTACTAAACTTGCTTCAGTATTTACAACATTCAATAATATATTTGAAAACCTATGCTCTGTTAACAGTCGTTCTATCTTGAACTTGTAGTGGATTAGCATTCATTTCTTTGTGGCTTTTTCTATTATTATAAATATCGTAAGCCATATATAAAGCCGAGCGGAAAGATGCTTCGTTTGCTACATTTGTTCCAACAATTTCGTAAGCAGTTCCATGTGCCGGAGAAGTACGAACAACAGGCATTCCGGCAGTATAATTTACACCATCGTCGAAACACAAAGTTTTAAATGGTAACAATCCCTGATCGTGATACATTGCTAAAACTCCATCGAATTTTGTATGATTTCCTGCACCAAAAAATCCATCAGACCCATAAGGTCCAAAAACTAACATATTGTCTTGCTGAGCTTTTTTAATAGCAGGTTCAATTATGTGTTTTTCTTCAGTTCCTAATAAACTATTATCGCCAGCATGTGGATTTAATCCTAAAACCGCAATTCGTGGTTTTCTGATTCCAAAATCTTTCATTAATGAATCATTCATTAACATAATTTTAGTCAATATTTTATCTATGGTTATTGACTCCGAAACCTGTGAAATAGGAACATGATTAGTTACTAATCCAATCTTTAGAACATCACTAACCATAAACATTAAAGATTCCTTAATATTAAAGTTATGAGTAAAATACTCCGTATGACCAGGAAATTTAAAATGAGGCGATTGCATATTATCCTTATTTACAGGAGCAGTAACCAATGCTTGAATTTTATTATTTTTTAAATCTTCAGTAGCCTTTTCAAGAGCCATTAAAGATGCTTCACCTGCTATAATTGTAGATTTACCAAGTTCAACTTTAATATTTTCGTCAACACAATTAATAATATTTGCTTTTCGTGGCATTGCTTCGTCGGCATTTCGAACCTGATTTAACTGAAACTGTTCTAAATTCAATGCTTTTCGATGGTATGAAGCAACTTTAGATGAGCCATAAATAACAGGAATACAAAAATCATAAATATGAGGCTCTAATAATGTTTTAATAATAACCTCGTAACCAATTCCATTTATATCTCCCTGAGTTATACCTATTTTAATTAATTCCTTTTTCATTTTTAATGTCAGTTATAAAAACAAAGATATGCAAAATTAAGGTAAAAGGATAAATGGTTAAGCTAAAAGCAAAAAAATCAAACTAACTTAATTAAGGTTTTATTTAACATATCTAAACTAACTGATTTGCTTATTTTAGTTCACAAAACTTAATGTACTTTTGAATTCAAAAAAAATTTAGAAATGGAGTTGACTGATTTAGAAAAATATTTTGAACAATTCAGAAAAAATATTGTAGGCATAGATGGTACATTTTCAAGTCCTTACGGAGATAAAAAAATTGTTTATGCCGACTGGATTGCAAGTGGAAGATTATATTCAACTATTGAAGATAAACTGAAAAACGAAATTGGAATTTTGGTTGGTAATACGCATTCAGAAGCCAGCGAAACTGGAAATGCTATGACGTTAGCATATCATTTTGCACAAAAAATTATCAAAAAACATGTTAATGCAAACATCGACGATGTTTTAATGATGACAGGAACTGGAATGACTGGAGCTATTACAAAACTTCATAGAATTTTGGGAATAAAACTTCCTGATAATACAAAATCGTTTTGCAAACTTTCAGAAAATCTGAAATATAATTGTCTGGATTTAATAAATATAGACGAAAAACCTGTCGTTTTTTTAACTCATATCGAACATCATTCAAATCATACATCGTGGCTTGAGACAATTGCAGATGTAGTTATGCTAACGCCCGACGAAAATCTATTAGTTGACCCTAATAACTTACGTGAAAATCTTGAAAAATACAAAAACCGAAAAATAAAAATTGGCTCATTTTCAGGCTGTTCAAATGTTACCGGTTATATTCCGCCATATCACGAATTAGCCAAAATTATGCATGAGTATAATGGAATTTGTTTTATCGATTTTGCAGCTTCTGCTCCATATATGAATATTAATATGCATCCTGAAAATAAAATGGAAGCACTCGACGGAATATTTTTTTCGCCACATAAATTTCTTGGTGGACCTGGTAGTTCTGGAGTTTTAATTTTCAACAAAAATCTATATCACAATTCAGTTCCCGACCAACCTGGAGGAGGAACAGTAAAATGGACAAACCGCTGGGGACAATATAGTTACATATCAGACATTGAAACTCGTGAAGATGGTGGAACTCCTGGATTTTTGCAGACAATTCGTGCTGCTCTTTCGATAAATCTTAAGGAACAAATGGGAGTTGAAAATATTCATAATCGCGAAAAGGAATTAATTGATATTGCTTTTACTGAATTGAAAAAAATAAAATCATTAAAAATTTTAGCCGAAAATATAGACAAACGGTTAGGTGTATTTTCGTTTTACATTGTAAATATTCATCATAATTTAGTTGTAAAATTATTAAACGATAGATTTGGTATTCAAATGCGTGGTGGTTGCTCATGTGCAGGAACTTACGGGCATTTTTTACTCGATGTAGATATCAATGTTTCTAAGGAAATTACCGATAAAATAGATCACGAAGATTTATCGCTCAAACCAGGATGGATAAGGCTTTCGCTTCATCCAACAATGACAAATGCAGAATTATATTTTATTATTGATGCAATCAAGCAAGTTTCGGAAAATATTAAGGTTTGGGAAAAAGATTATGAATATTCAAAACACACAAACGAGTTTTATCATAAAACATTTCCAAAAAAAGAAATGAAAGATTATGAAAAATGGTTCGATTTATAACCAAAAAAAACCAACGAATTAATCCGTTGGTTTTTTAAAATCTGTGAATTTTTAAAATATCTATTCAACTTTCTTTTCGACAAGAGCAAAATTCAAAGCAAAAATCTCAGTTGTATAAACCTTTTTTCCTTCTTTATTCATGTAAGATTTATTTACGATTTTGCCAGTAATATTTACACGATTTCCACGACAGATTTCCTTTGATGCCTTTTCGGCATTTCCATTCATCATAAAGATTTTATGCCAAGTTGTTTGTTTTTGCCATTCGCCATTTTTGTCTTTATAGCTTTCGTTAGTTGCTAATGAGAATTTTAAAATAGAATTTCCATTTTTAAAATTAATGTGTTCAGGGCTAATACCTACATAACCTTGAAGTTCGACTTTGTTAACTGTGTTTTCCATAATCTTGAGTTTTTATTTGTTAAACAATTAATTTGTTGTTGCAAATATTGGCTCTGAAAAATAATTTATTCGGTTAATAATCACTTACAAACGAAACTAAACGTTTATTATCCGAGTGTAAACGTTTACACACGGCTTTTTTTAAGTAAGCATATTTAGACACAATTAGAAGTAACCTAAAATGTTTATTGCTTATATTTTTATAGATATTATCGCAAGTGCTTTTTTCCGCAATTTTTATTATCACCTTATTATGTTTTTTTGTAGTATTGTATATTTGTTGATTTAAAAAGGCTATCTTACTTAAAACAAGAAAAATGTTCAATAAAGTATTCATAAGTTACGCAAAAGAAGACATTATTTTTGCTGAAAAATTGTATTCTTTTTTAATAAAAAATGGATACAAACCGTGGTTAGATAAAAAAAGTTTATTACCAGGTCAACTTTGGAATAATGAAATAAGAAAAGCATTAAGAAGTGCTAATTATATTATTTTATTACTTTCAAACATCTCTGTTAAAAAAAGAGGTTATGTTCAAAGAGAATTCAAAATTGCAATTGAATACTTTGAGGAAAAATTAGATGATGATATATATATCATTCCTTTAAAAATTAACGATTGTGAAATTCCTCAAGCATTAAATAAATTCCAATGGGTAGAATATAATGATTTAGACTGCTTCAATTTGGTATTAAGCTCTATTAATACACAAAAAAATAAGTATGAAGAATCTGAAAGACAAAAAATTGCTATAAATGAAAAATATGAATATATAGAAGTAACAAAAAAATTTGAATATGGAAACTATGTTAAGTTTAAAATTAACTCAACTATTTTGCAATTTGTTGATGAACATAATGAAGGAATAAAAGAGGTCAATTCTATAATTCAAGGTCGAAATATTGAAGAAATAGTCTCATCAAGAAAGATGTTCTTTGATCTAAATGGAAACACAATCTCTTTAGATTTTGAAAGTTCGGATTGGTTTTTCGACATTCATTACTCTGCTAATCTTATTACAAACAGCGTTCTAAGCCTAAACGAAAACGTATATTCCTTTACAGGAGGTGCACATGGAGTAGGCACTGTTATAGGTTTAAATTACTTTATTAATCCTACTTTTCATATAAAATTGAGTGATTTATTTGATTATGATGACCATGAAAAAATTCTGAACTTATTTTCTGATTTTTGTTATGAAGAATTAAAAAAAAGACATAATGAATGGACAGAGCCAGCAGAAATTGAAAAATTAGCTCAAACAAAAGATTCTCTTTTTTGGAAAGATAGTTTAGCCCCTAAATGGGAAAATTTCAATAATTTTTTAATTTCAAAAAACGGGTTAGAAATAATTTTTAATCATTACCAAGTAAGTGCTTATGCTTTTGGAATTCACTTAGTAAACCTTCCATACTTAGAAATAATAAATAATTTGTCTAAACCTGAGAAAATAATTGAATTTCTAAAAAGAATTAAATAATACATTTACAAAGTTGTACTTTGTCTTTTTCGAATCCAAAAACACATAGAATGTTTTAATAAAATTACAACAATGAAATACAAAACCTGCCTCGAATGTGGTGAAAAAATTTCTTGCCAAATCAATAAAAAATTTGCGTTAGAATATAAACCCAATCACTAATGTCAAATTTTCCTAAATTTTGACAAAAAGCCAATTAACTGTCAAAAAAATAATTAAAAACTCATCAAGTGTCAAATTTTGATTATATTTGACAAAAAGGAAATTAAATGTCAAATCAAATTAAATACGATAGAAACTTACCTTACAATAACCTTCCATTATTACCACCTCCTGACGAAAAGGTTATTACAATTGACATTTTAAAAGCCTTGAATAAAGCAAACAAAGCTCTTGCTGAACTAAAAGGAATTGCAAAAAAACTTCCAAATCAAGCAATGCTGGTTAATACAATAGCTCTTCGAGAAGCTAAAGCTAGCACCGAAATTGAAAATATTTTTACTACCGATGATGAACTGTATAAAGCTCTAACATTCAACAATACAGACCTTAAAGGAAATGCCAAAGAAGTTTTATTTTATCGTCAAGCATTATGGATTGGATTTAAAGAAATTAAAAAAAACGGACAATTTGATTCTGATGTAGTAATTAAAATCTTTCAGGAAATTAAACAAATAAAAGATGGTATTAGACCTTCACAAACAGAAACAGTTATTAAAAAACGAGGTAGCGGATTGCTAAACGATTCCGTTGTATATACACCACCAAGAGGTGTTGAAATTATAAAAAATAAACTCGACAACTTGTTTGGCTATATAAATGATGATGTTTTGTACGATTACGATCCTTTAATAAAATTAGCAGTTTCTCATTATCAATTTGAAGCAATACATCCATTTAGAGACGGTAATGGCAGAACTGGTCGAATATTAAGTATATTATTGCTAATTCAGAAAGAATTATTGGATTTACCAATACTATATTTGAGTGCATATATTATCAAAGAAAAAGAAGAGTATTACCAATTATTAAATTCGGTTACAACCCTACAAAACTGGAAAGGCTGGATTAGTTACATATTAAAAGCCATTGAGGAAACTTCTTTATATACAATCAATAAAATAGAAGAAATAGATAAATTATTTAGTTCAACTCTTGTTTTAATTACAAATAAGCTACCTCACATAAGAAAAGAAACTGTTGAAAAAATATTCGAACAACCATATATCAGCCCAAAAAAAATAATAGGGCAAAACATTAAAAGCCTTAATACTGCAAAGAAATATTTAACTCAAATGGAAGAATTAGGAATAATGAGAACAACAAAAATTGGGAAGGAAATTGTTTATCTTAATATTGATTTATATAACCTTTTATCTGAAATTTAATCTAAAATTACAACCATGGAAACAAAAACCTGCCTCGAATGTGGCGAAAAAACAATAGGCAAATTTGACAAAAAACCAAACAATAAATTGCTTTTTTACTTCCATATATTATCAATTTTATCCAAAAATGTATAAAATTATTGTCAACGCATAAGTTTACTTTAATATTTATTTGTAAACATATATATTTACTTTATATTTGCATTTGTAAACGTATATATTTACTTTATGGTTTGTATTATGAGAAATCAAAAAAAATTATTATTAGAACAACTTGATAATAAGCTAAGTGCTTTTAATGGAACCGAAACTATTCAGATTCCTGATAAGGGCTGGATTTATAATATCAGAACAGCACTAAATATGACGCTTGAACAACTTGGTCAAAAATTAAATATTACTAAACAAGGGGCTAAAAAAATTGAGGAACGAGAATCAACAGGGGCTATTTCGATAAAATCGCTTTCAGAAGTGGCAAAAGCTTTAGATATGAAATTTGTTTACGGTTTTGTTTCAAACTATAGCTCTCTTGAAAAAATTGTCGAAATAAAAGCAATTGATTTGGCAAAAAAAATAGTTCTACGAACTCATCAAAACATGAAACTCGAAAATCAAGGAAATGCTGATGCGCAGATTAAAAAAGCTATAGAAGAATTATCACTAGAATTAAAACGTGAAATGCCAAAATCGTTATGGGATTAAAATTAGAATATAAAGATGGTCAAACTCCTTTAGAAGAAGAGGAAAAAGATGGACTTTTAATAAAGTCTATTACTACTCATGGCGAATTAGATGAACACGAACAGCTAAACATAGAAAAAGCCATAGAATGGATTTTGCGCACGAAGCTAAAAAAAGATAAAATATTAACAGAAGAGTTCGTTAAAACTCTTCATAAAAAAATGTTTGATGATGTTTGGTCTTGGGCAGGAAAATTCAGAAAATCGGAAAAAAACATTGGAGTTGAGTGGATTAAAATTGCTATTGAACTTCGATATTTACTCGACGACACAAAATATTGGATTGCAAATAAAACCTATCATCCTGACGAAATTGCTATTCGGTTTAAACACCGACTTGTAAAGATTCATTGCTTTCCAAATGGAAATGGGCGACATTCAAGAATCATGGCTGATATAATTATCGAATCAATATTTGGCTTAGATATTTTCACATGGCACAGCTCAAATATGGTAAAAGCTGATGACGTAAGAAAAGAGTATATAAATGCAATAAAAGAGGCTGATAATGGTAATATTAATCCTATAATTGAATTTGCCAGAAACTAAAATTAAATCATGACTATTGCAAGTGTTTTCATCTACAATGACTTTCAAAAACACTTGTATATTCAAGGAAATATCAAATCATTTTTGAAAATCTTTTTGGAATATTATATTTGAAAAAAATTACAACCATGGAAACAAAAACCTGCCTCGAATGTGGCGAAAAAATAATAGGACGAATTGATAAAAAATTTTGCGACGACCAATGTCGTAACCTCTATAACAATCGAAACAAAAGCGATTCTACAAATTTAATGCGTCGAATTAATAATGTTCTTCGCAAAAATCGCAGAATATTAATGGAATTATCGCCGAGTGGAAAAGCAAAAATTAAATATTCGCAACTCGCAGAATCGGGTTTCAATTTTTCATATCACACACATCAATACGATACCAAAAAAGGCACAACTTATTTCTTTTGTTACGAATACGGCTACCTAAAAACTGACGACGATTTTATTGTAATTGTTAAGGATAGCAAGGAATCTTAAAAGAACGCTGAACGTCATTGCTAGAAGGAACGACGAAGCAATCTTTTGTTTAATGAAATATAGATTGCTTCTCTATCGTTCGCAATGACGAATGTCTAAATAAAAAGAGTTCCGAACTTTTTGAAAGTTCGGAACTCTTAATTTATATAAACTGCTATATATTCTTAGTTTACAAACTGTTTAGCGTAATATTTAGCAGTAAGTTTTTCGCCTGTAGCTTTTTCAATCATATCGTTCCAAAACCATTTGTTTCCTGGTTTGAAAACATTGTCGATAAAATATTTTCCAACTTCTGCATTTCCATAAAAACTTTGATTTTTGAAATCATCAGACTTTATTACTTTTTCTACAACAGTATTATAAAACTGCGATGCAAGTAATTCACCAAGAAGGTAGTTATGATAGTAACATGGCGAAGTCGCAATATGAATTTTTGTAGCCCAATCTGGTTCGTTTCTGTTTTCAGGGCGTTTGATCATTTGATATTTTTCAACCATATCCCACCAAAGTTTATTCAAATCCTGATCAGGATTAGCATATAAGTTTTTTTCAAAGTTGTACATAACCTGAACCCAACGGCTGAAAACCAATTGCTCTAATCGTAAGGTTTTGAAACTTTCTTCGGCAATTTTAGCTTTTTCTTCGTCAGAAATTCCAACAACATCCTGAATCCATTTTGGGTTAGATGCAAATCGACCCATAATCATTGCAATTGCCTCAGTTGTAAAAGTATGTGCAGGATCTTTTAAAAAATATGGCAAACCTTTGTCGATATATTTATCATAAGAAGCATGTCCAAATTCGTGCAACATTGTGTTCATCCAACTTGCATTATTTTTCACATTACATAAAACTCTTACATCACCTTCTTTATCAATGCTTGTGCAATATGCATGTTGATTTTTTCCTGGTTTTTCGTACAAGTCGCTTTTAGCAACCATATCTTCTATTTCAATTCCAATGCTTTTGTAAAACTTTACAGTTAATGCCACAACATCCTGATCTTTATAATATTTATCTAAATCAACATTGTACATTTTTGGAGCTTCTTGGAAATATCTGTTTTGATAATGCCAAGCCTGAAGATCTTCTTTTTTAACATTGAATTTTTTTGCTAAATAATCGTCAATTTCACTTTTTAAGGTTTCAAAAGCTGGTCTTGTAAGATTATCAAGCTCAGTAAAAATTGCTTCAATTTCCTCAGGTTTTTGCTCACTTAAAGTAAGCGACATTGTATGATAATTTTCATAACCAAGTTCTTTTGCGATCTCGTTTCTGTGCTTAACAAGTGCAAGAATATCCTGACTTACAACTTTTCCAACTTCTTTACTAGCAAACCACGCAGCTTTAACTTCGTCTGTTTTTGTAGAATTAGCAAGAATTTCTTCTATTTCATTGTCAGATAACGCTTTACTATTTACAACAGCTCTGAATGTTGAATATTTTTGCTCAATTGCAGTTTGTAATACAACTGATTTCTCAAGCTTTGCCTTATCAACCTGATTTTCGATAAACTCATCGTATAAAACCATAAGTTCTCTTTTCAATGTATCGTTGCTTATGTTTGCAGAATCTTTGAAAAATTTAAGTTTTTCAAAAATATCTTTGTTAGAAAAAAATGTTGTTAACTCTATTTCCTTTTGTGTAGAACGCTCATAATCTTCATCTTTTCCAGAAATTGAAGCATCAAAATATGCAAGGCTAACTTCCTTTGATAAAGGATTTACTATCTTCTCAATAGAATCTATCAGATTCGATAATTGAGAATTGTAGTCAGGTGTTTTAACTTCTGTTTTGTTGTTACAACTCATAATAGTAAGTGTTACTGCATATAAAATGCTAATTAATAAAGCTTTATTCATCATAGATTAATTTTTTAAAAAGTCGATAAATATAAAGTTATATTTTGGGAATGATAAATGTTTTTGATGATTGGAAATCTGAGTAATTTAATTTTGAGATATTTCATTTATATCAACTTTCTTTTCTTCTTTGCTCTCATTTTTAATTTTATTTCCTTTTTTCATCGGATAAGTTCCCGGAAGAATTACATCAATTAATTTTTTTCCCCATAAGCCAAGTCGAACTGCACAAGCTAAAGCAAGTAAACTGAATATTAGTAAAAATATAATTTGTTCTTGTTTATATAGATAAATATTTAGTAATGATAGAAATAGAATTATTCCACTAACAATAATTTTGACTTTTAATAATGGTGGTGTTAATGATTTAAATCTTGTTAAGCCATCAATTACTCCAGTAATAATTGCTAATATTAAAGTAAGTGGAAAGATTATTATTGAAAATATTAACACATTACTAAATACATCAAAGTAAATGTCAGGAAAATACCTAGTTAGTATTAACATAATTGGGATTAAAACCACAAATGTCTGAGATAAATGAATTGCAATAGGATGTAAATCAAACCCTAAAATTTTCTTTCTATTTGCCGAAACTTTTTCACGGTATGGTTCAAAAACTTTTCGTGGTAAACCACAAGCCGGACAAACATCTCCAAGTTTATCTGCTTCCATTACGTAGCCGCATGGGCGACATCTTACTAATTCTTTCATATTATTTAGTTATAAAGTTCATAAAGGATAAAGTAAAAAGTAAACTTGTAAATATTTCAAAATAACTTCCTCAATAATAATTTAATGGTGATTTCGAGAACCTCAATTACCGGAGACTGAGGTTCTCGAAGTCATCGTTTTATATTTATATGTTTAAATATTTAGTAAACAGGTGAAATTCTTCTTATTTTTATAACTATATAACTTTTCACTTTCAAACTTTACAAACTCAATTTAATTTTTTCTACTCTTTTTTCGTGTCTTCCACCTTCGAAATCAGTATTTAAAAATTCTTCTACAATTTCGAAAGCAACTTTATCTTCAATAAATCGGGCAGGAATTGCACAAATATTTGCATCATTATGTTGACGTGCAAGTTTGGAAATTTC
>MEND01000233.1:0-6110 GCA_001768975.1 Bacteroidetes bacterium GWA2_31_9
TTTCTGTATAAGGAATCCTAAAATCATAACCGCCAGTTATCATCATAATAGGAGTGTCCCAGTTTTGAACAAATTTATGAGGCGAATTAGAGTAAGATTTTTGTGCAATTGCATTATTTTTTTCCCAATAAGCTCCACCCAAATCGTGATTTACAAAAAACATTTCTTCGGTTGCAGCATACTGACTTTCAAGATTAAACATTCCGCAATGTGCAATAAAAGCTTTAAATCTTTTTTCGTGATGACCGGCAAGCCAAAAAACCGAAAAACCTCCATAACTTGCACCAACAGCACCAAGACGATTTTCATCAATAAAAGGCTCTTTTTTAAGTTCGTCGGTTGCACTCAAATAATCTTTCATGTTTTGTCCGCCATAATCGCCCGAAATTTGTGCATTCCATTCTTGTCCGAACGAAGGTAAACCTCTGCGGTTTGGTGCAATTATTACATAATCGTTAGCAGCCATAATCTGGAAATTCCAACGATACGAAAAAAACTGACTTACTGTACTTTGTGGACCACCTTGGCAATAAAGCAAAGCTGGATATTTTTTAGTTGAATCAAAATTTGGAGGCAAAATTAACCATGTAAGCATTTGTTTGCCATCTGTTGTTTTAACCCAACGCTCTTCGACTTTTCCCATTTGTACTTTATCGTAGATGTGTTTGTTGGTGAAAGTAAGCTGAGTTTCGTTTCCGGTAGCTTCATCAATTTTGAAAATTTCTGTTGCCATCGACATTGACATTTTTTCGCCAATAATTACTCCAGCAGCATTTGAAACTGAGTTATAATCATGAACTCCTTTTGTAATTTGAGTAATCTCAGCAGTTTCAATATTTATCTTATAAATTTGTTCGGTTGCTTTTGTCCCTGAAACAAATAATATCTCAGAATCATTGTTTGTCCAGCAATAACTTACAGCATTTTGGTCGAAATTTTCAGTTAAATATCTTCTTTCCTTAGTTTCTAAATTCATTACAAATAATCGGTCTTTATCAGACTCGTAACCTGGAGTTTCCATACTTTGCCATGCAATATATTTTCCATTATTTGAGAAAACCGGATTTTTGTCGTAACCGAGCATTCCAACTGTAATATTTTCGGTTATTCCCTTTTCAATATCATAAATGTAAATATCAGAATTTGTGCTTATTGCATATTCTTTTCCTGAAAGTTTTTTGCAAGTATAAGCTATGTATTTTCCATCGGAACTCCACGAAATTTCAGCATTATCAAAATATGGAGATAGGGGAGAGTCGTAATGCTCATTTTCGAGAATGTCTTTTCCAGCTTCGATTTTGTCGTTTTCAACTTTTGTAAGGAAAACATGACTATATGAATAATCGCTCCAGTTGTTCCAATGACGATACATTAAATCTGTAATTATCATTACATTAGAATTTGGTAAGTCGCTATATTTTTCTTGTGGTGTTTGCTCAAGTTTTACATCTTTTATATAAAACAAATTATTTCCTGAAGGAGCAAGCTCAAAACCATTCAAATCGCCATCAATAAACGAAACTTGCTTTTGATTAGAACCATCGGCATTCATTTTCCAAATTTGTGATGAGCCTGATTCTGTTGCTAAAAAGTATATGCTTTTTCCATCTGCCGACCATCTGATATTATTTTCGTGTCCACCAAAGTCGGTTATTTTTTTTGGTTCTCCTCCATCTGTTGAAACCGAAAAAATATCTGTAAAGCCTTTGTTTTTCTTTATATCATAATAAGTTACATTATAAATTACAGTTTTACCATCGGGCGAAAGTTGAGCATCAGAAACTCTTCCAAATTTCCATAAGGTTTCGGGAGTAATTCTTGTCTCGGTTATTTCCTGTTTTGACAATGAGTCAATTGGCGATTTTTCTGTAATTTTATTTTCTGTTGATTCAGATGATTTTTGTTTACAACCTGCAATGATTACAGAAAGTGCTAATGCGAATAAGAATAATTTTTTCATTTTATATAGTTTAGTAATTTTTTTAATTTTTATTTAAAAGTGCTTCAACTTCTGTTTTCAATTTAGGCAGATAATTTATAATGATATTCCAAATTTCAGAATTTTCAATTTCATCATAACCATGTGAAATTTTGTTTCGAGTGTTCACTATTTTTCGAGCAAATGATATTGAAATGTCAGGTTTTATTTCCAATAAATTTTTCATTGCTTCACCAATAATTTCGAGATTACGTTCTACGGCATCTTGTAATAAAGGATTTAAATCGTATTGTTCAAAAATCTTAGAATCACCAATATAATTATTGATATTATCAATACTCTTATTAATGTCAAATAAAAACTTGAAATATTTATTATTCATAAATAATAACTTTTGTTTCGTTAAGTTCTTTAATAAAATAAGGATTTTTAAGAGAATTTTCGGTAACTAAATCTATATTGCGATTAAACATCTCCATTAATGCGTCTTCTAAGTCCCATATACTTTGTCCTTTCTGCAATGGGTCAATTCCATTTTGAAATGCTATTAGTAAATCAATATCACTTTGTTTATTAAATTTTTTAGTGCATACCGACCCAAAAGCATAAGCTCGGATTACATTATGTGCTTTAAACAGTTCAATAATTTGTGGTATTCTTTTTTTAATTATTGGTTGTAACATAATATTTTAATTAGATATGTATTTATCAATTCTATTCAATCCCAAAATGCTTAATTCATAATTTGGAAATATTGTTAAAGCTGCTTGATAATCGCTTTTAGCTTCGTTATATTTTTTTAATTGTTCGTAGCAAAAACCTCGGTTATGAAAAGCTTCGAAATAATTTGAACGGTTATTAATTGCTTTTGTAAAATAATTAATCGCTGAATTAAAATCATGATTAATATTCATGTGAATATAAGCAATATTAAAATATGCTTGAAAGTATGAAGAATCTATATCATTAATAATTGTATTGTATTCATTAATAGCTTTTTCAGTATTATTAATACTTTGATAATAATATCCCAGATTATAATGAGCCTCAGAAGACATTGGAATTAAGTTGATTGCATTTTTATAGAAATATACCGCATTGCTATCTTTACGAGTTGATAATAGATTTCCAAGCATAATATATGCATCGTAATAATCGGGATTTAGTGTTTTTGCAATTTGAAAATTTTCTAAAGCTTTATTAGTGTCTGCCATTTCTTTGTAAATAATCCCTTTAAGAAAGTAAATATCAGCTTTGTTGTTATTTAACTCTTCGGCTTTTGCCAAATATTGCATCGACTTAACATATTCTTTAACAAATAAATGTAGCTGTGCAAGTTTTATATGAACATCGGCACTATCGGGAAATAGTTTTAATGCCTTTTCGAGCCATTCTTTACTTTTAGATGATTTAGCAACTTTAATATATGCCTCACTTAAATCAAAATAAATTTGTGGTTGAAGAGAGTCAATACTTATAGCAACTTCAAGATCGTTGATTGCATTTTGAGCTTGATTTTTTTGTAAAAATAAACTTGCTCTTTGAGTCAATAAAGAAATGTTTTTTGGGTCTTTTCTGATTTTTTCAGTAATAGATTCTATTGTAGTAATGGAATCTGTTTTAGTAAAGTTTTGATTCTTTTCTGGCACATTGCAAGAGAATAATGCAATTATGGTAATTATTAATAATGAAAATTTCATTCAATAAATTTTTTAATGAAAAAAAGACCTGTTAGGTTTTTAAAATCTAACAGGTCAATATTTGTAATTTATTTTGCTAAAGCTTCTCGAATTTTCTTTTCTAACTCTTCAGCTAATTCAATATTGTCAACCAATAATTGCTTAACTCCATCACGTCCTTGACCAAGTTTTGTTTCGCCATAACTGAACCATGAACCGCTTTTTTTAATAATATTAAGTTCAACGCCTAAATCAATAATTTCGCCGTTTTTAGATATTCCTTCCCCATACATTATATCAAATTCAGCTTTACGAAAAGGTGGAGCCACTTTGTTTTTTACAACTTTAACTCTAGTTCTGTTTCCAGTAACTTCTTCACCATCTTTTATTTGAGTGACTCTACGGATATCTAATCGAACTGAAGAATAATATTTCAAAGCATTTCCACCAGTAGTTGTTTCTGGGCTTCCAAACATAACTCCAATTTTATCTCTAAGTTGGTTAATGAACACACAACAGGTTTGAGTTCTAGCTATGCTTGCTGTTAATTTTCTTAATGCCTGAGACATTAATCGAGCTTGTAATCCCATTTTTGAATCTCCCATCTCGCCATCAATTTCGGCTTTTGGAGTTAATGCTGCAACTGAGTCAATTACAATAATATCAATTGCACCTGAGCGAATTAAATGGTCGGTAATTTCTAAAGCTTGTTCACCAAAATCGGGTTGAGATATTAGTAAATTTTCAATATCAACTCCAAGTTTTTCGGCATAAAACCTATCAAAAGCATGTTCGGCATCAATAAATGCTGCAATTCCACCAGCTTTTTGAGCTTGTGCAATTGCATGAATTGCTAATGTTGTTTTTCCGGAAGATTCTGGTCCATATATTTCAACAACTCGTCCTTTTGGTAAACCATTAACTCCTAATGCAAAATCCAATGAAATTGAACCAGTTGATATTGATGATACTTCGGCAATAGCTTTGTCGCCCATTCTCATAATTGTACCCTTACCGTAATTTTTTTCGATAAGACCCATTGTGTTTTCTAAAGCTTTTAACTTTTCAGTATTTACTTCTTTTTTTTCTTTACTCATAAAATATATTGTTTTTAAATTATTTATAAAATCTGTGCAGTATGTTTTTTTGTATCAACTTTTTCGATAATGTTTTCGATAAGACCTTTTTCTGAAATTACAAAAGTTTTTCTTAAAACTCCTTCATAAGTTTTTCCATACATCTTTTTCTCACCCCAAGCATTGTATGCTTTCAGAATTATTTTTTCTTTATCAGAAATAAGCTTGAAAGGTAGTGAATATTTTGCAATAAAATTTTGATGTGATTTTTCAGAATCGGCACTAACACCTATAATATCGTATCCTTTTGCAAGAAAGGTTTCGTAATTATCTCGAAGGTCGCAAGCTTCTGAGGTACAACCTGGAGTGCTGTCTTTTGGATAAAAGTAAAGTACTAACTTTTTTCCGCTATAATCTGAAAGATTTATTTCTTTGCTATCTTGGTCTATACCTTTGAAATCAGGTGCTTTGTCTCCAACTTTCAACATAATTTTAGAATTTGATTTTGTATTTACAAATATATTCAATTGAAAAAAAGAGTAGCAAAAATATTCAAATTGTTTATTAACTTTTTGTTATTTCTTTTATAAAACTTTTTATTAAAAGCCGTAAAATAAAAAAAGCGACCATTGGTCGCTTTTTCAATATTAAATTAAATGGATTAATTTCCAACTATTGATAAGAAAGTACTGTCTTGGAAGTATTTTCCGAATTCCATGTCCATTTTAGCTTTAGCACCTAAACTTGCATCTTTAGCAACAGCAGATCTTAAGTTATTAAATAATATATCTGTGTTAGCTGTTTTAGCACCAATAATAGCTTTTAAATAATAATTTAAAGCTTGTTCTTTATCTGAAATACAATCAATTGTTTTTGAAGCTCCATCAGTATCTTTATTTAAAACTTTAGCAAGAGCAGCATTAAAAGAACAATCACCACCAAAATATTTAACTGCATCCTCATAATTAGCTCTTCTAACAGCAATTAATCCAAGGTTGTAATTTACTTCATTACCTGCACCTGATGCTGATTTGTAAAATTCTTCTGCTTTAGTTAAATCATCTTCAGTATAAGCAATAACTCCAAGGTTATTCATTACAACTGCATCTCCATCTTTAATTTTCTTTGCACCTTCAAATGCTTGTTTTGCTTCACTTGTTTTTCCAAGTTTTATGTAAGTATAACCAGTATTATTAAAACCTCTATACTCATTAGGAAATACTGTTTGACAAGATTTGTAAATACTTAATTGTTTGTTTAAATCAGTTGTTAAAGATGCTGCGTATAATAATTCTTCAACATTTAAACTATCTGGTTGAGAATCTGCTAAAGCTGCAATTTCTTCGTCTGATTTACCAACAACATCTACATTAATTTTAAGAACTGATCTTCTTAATTGTGGTAAAATTTTATCAG
>MEND01000233.1:6347-8637 GCA_001768975.1 Bacteroidetes bacterium GWA2_31_9
TCTGCTGTTTTTGGAGCTTTTGTATTTTTAATTTCGTTTCCAATATATTTTTCAGTTTCAGTTCCTCTGTTTCCTGAAATTTTTGTATTCAAATCTTCTGGTCCATCAGGAGAAGCATAAGCAGAAACAGAAATTCCTTTTAATTCTTTATTTTCTGCTTGTAGTACAGAATTTATATAAGATTTTAAATCTTTAATGTCTTGTTGGCTTAATTCGCCTGGTCTTACGTTTGCTTGTTGTAGAGCAAAATTAATATCAGCTTCCTTAACTTCGGGAGTAATTCTTACAAATTGGTCTTTCAACATAATTGGTCTAGGATCGCTAACGAGTAATTTTGGAGTTGCAATA
This sequence comes from Bacteroidetes bacterium GWA2_31_9, assembly GCA_001768975.1. Lineage (GTDB taxonomy): Bacteria > Bacteroidota > Bacteroidia > Bacteroidales > GWF2-33-38 > GWA2-31-9. Next base: position 6,696 of record MEND01000233.1, read on the forward strand.
ACACCATCAGCAACTTTTTTAGGATCTAAATCAACAGATTTTGATTTAACAGAAGCTTTAATATTTACAAGTAATTCAGAAATTTTCATATCATCAACATAAGGAGCTTTATCTGTATATGTAAAGCTTCCTCCATCAGTAAAGTTAATTACTTTATCATTAGCTTGAACTTTTTCACCTTGAACTGTAATAGGTGTTAAAGCTTTTTCTCCATTTTTATATTTAATAACTGGAGTAATTACAGCTACTGCTTTTTTGCTAAAATATTTAGCAGGAAATTTTCCATCAATTGTAAAAGCTACTGTATCAGCGTGCATTTCTAATACTTCGGGAGTAACTTTATAAGTGATTAAACCCTGATTTTTTTGCATCTTTTTTAATCCATTGCAACTACTAAAGATTAGCACTGTAATTAAGACAAAAGAAATAAAACCTACTTGTTTCATAATCATATATTTAATTTTAAAATTATTAGCATTTGACCTTACAAAATTATAAATGTTTTCTATAAAACAAATAATAGATTGATAATTTATCTATTAAATTAATTTTAAATCGTAACTCTCGTTATTCCTAGAGGATAAGTGTTGTTAAACACTAGTTCTTTAATTGTCACATAATCAGACGGTTTGTTTACAAAATCAAGATTACTGGTGTCTATTATTAAAAACTTATTATCAATTGATTGTTTAAAAAATTCAAAATATCCGTTTTGAATACTTTCTAAATAATCTGCTTTTATATTTTTTTCGTAATTTCTTCCTCTTTTATTAATGTTTTCTAGTAGTCTATCAATAGGAAGATGTAAATAAACAAATAAATCTGGTTTGGGAATAGAATTATAAATAATATTAAAAATTTGTCTGTACAGAGAATATTCGTCGTCGGATAAAGTTTTTTTTGAAAATATCAGCGATTTCATAAAATAATAATCTGCAATTGTAATTGGATGAAAAAGGTCGTTATTGTTTAGTTCTTTGTTTAATTGATGATATCTTTCGGCTAAAAACGATAATTCTAAAGGAAATGAATATCTCTCGGGATTTTCATAGAATTTTGGCAAAAATGGATTTTCAGCAAATTGTTCTAGGATTAGTTTTGCATTAAAATCGCAAGCAATTTGTTTAGCTAAAGAGGTTTTTCCTGCTCCAATATTGCCTTCTATTACTAAATAATTCATTTATTTGATATAGTTGAAGAGTTAATAGATTGAGGAGGTTATGAGGTTATAGGGTTATGAGGTTATGGGGTTATTGGGTTATGAGGTTATAGGGTTATGAGGTTATAGGGTTATAGGGTTATGAGGTTATAGGGTTTAGGGTTATGAGGTTTTGGGTTATTGGGTTATAAGGTTATGTGTTTTAGTCGTTAAGAGGAATGAAGTACCATAGCCTACCCTACTATTAGGGGAAGTAGCATCAATGCAATAATTTTAAAAGCAACACATTGATAATCTGTTTGAGGTTGCAAAGTTTATAAATTAGAGGTGTTGATTTATAATTTAAGTCCAATAATGCAAATATCATCAATTTGAGGATAATCACCTTTCCAAAGTTCAAAGGCATAATCTAATACAAACTTTTGATCTTCAATTTCATTATCGGTCATGTCGATAATTATATTTTTCAATTGATTGCTCATAAATTTTTTTCCAAACGGACCGCCTATTTGATCAACAAGTCCATCTGAAAATAAATATATAACATCTCCTTTTAGCAATTTAAATGAATGATTTGTAAGGGATAAATTTTCGCTATTAATATTTTCAACACTTATTTCATTCGCATTTATTTCATACAGATTTGAATTTAATGTTGATTTTTCATAAAAAATAATTGAATTATCACTACTCTTTAGTTTTTCTTTTTTTACAAAATAAAAAGGATTGTTTATTCCTGCCCATTGAATATCATAAATATAATTATTTGAATTTAGGTTTATA
>MEND01000234.1:0-16690 GCA_001768975.1 Bacteroidetes bacterium GWA2_31_9
GTTAAAACTTTCCAAGCAGTGCCATCGAAATAATAAAAGTTATTCAGTTCGTTGTCGAAAACAAGTAATCCTGTAGCAGGATTTGAAATTGAAGTTCGCTGTGTAGTTGTCAGCCTTGGAATTAAAAGACCTTTGTCGATAGATTTAATATCTAGCATTGCAGAGCCATCGGCATTGTAACTATCCTCATCAGTAATTGCAATGTTTTGAGAATATACCCCCGACCCCTTCCAAAGGAAGGGGAGGAAGAAAATTAATACTAACCAATAAATAGTTTGAAGAAATTTTGTAAATGTTTTCATAGTTTGTTAGTTTTAGTTTTTAATATTACAAAGCTATAAATTTTAATGAGAGTATAATATATTTTTCAAATAAAAAACCACATATCAATGAATAACAACTGATTAGATATTCATTATTTTAAAATAATACTAAATAAAAAAGACTCTATTTTAAAGCTATTTTTAAAATATTGTATAAAATTCTAATTTGCCATATCAAAGCCAAATCATTATCTTTACACAAACATATTTTTATGTCTATTACAATACTTGGAATTGAATCTTCATGTGATGATACATCTGCTGCTGTAATTAGAGATGGTGAAATGCTTTCAAACATTATAGCAAATCAAGATGTACACATAAAGTATGGTGGTGTAGTTCCTGAGCTTGCTTCAAGGGCACATCAGCAAAATATTATTCCTGTAGTTGAAAGAGCAATTAAAGAAGCCAGAATTTCAAAAAATGAATTATCGGCTATTGCATTCACCAGAGGTCCCGGACTTTTAGGCTCTTTACTAGTTGGTTCTTCATTTGCAAAAGGGCTTTCATTATCATTAGATATTCCTTTAATAGAAATAAATCATTTACAAGCACATATATTAGTTCATTTTATCAAACAAAAAGATAAAATACCTCCTTCATTTCCTTTTTTATGCTTGCTTATTTCGGGAGGTCATACTCAAATAATTAAGGTTAAAGATTATTTTGAAATGGAAGTTCTCGGAACTACAATTGACGATGCTGCAGGTGAGGCATTTGATAAATGTGCAAAAGTTTTAGGTTTGCCCTATCCAGGTGGTCCTCATATTGATAAACTTGCAAAAATGGGGAATCCAAAAAAATTTAATTTCACAAAACCAAGCGTTGCCGATTATAATTTTAGCTTTAGCGGACTTAAAACTAATTTCTTGTATTTTATTAACGACAATGTAAAACTTAATTCAAATTTTATTGAAGAGAATATTTACGACTTATGTGCTTCAATTCAGCATATTATTATTGAAATTTTAATTGATAAGTTAAAAAAAGTTATTAAAAATACTGGCATTAAAGAAATTGCCATAGCAGGAGGAGTATCAGCTAATTCAATGTTGAAAGAAACATTAATTTCGGTCTCTGAAAAAAACAAATGGATTTGTCATATACCAGAATTTAAGCTTACTACTGATAATGCTGCTATGATTGCAATTACTGGTTATTATAAATTTTTAAAAAATGATTTTACTAATCAAAAAACAAGTGCAACTGCACGTTATAATTTATAAAATTGAAATTACAAATATTTATAATATTAATTAGCCTTGCTTTTTACCAGATTTCATTTGGTCAAGAAGATAGAGAAAAACTACTTAATGATTATTACAAAGAGAACCCTGCTAAATTTATTATCAAAACAAATCCTTTTACAATTTTAACTGGTCCAATACTATACACATCTGAATACAGACTAGCATTTGAAGGAGTAACATTTAAAAAGCAGTCGATACAACTTGGAGTTTCTTACTTAGGAAAAGGTCCAATGCTAAGAACATTAGAAAAAACCGATACTACTTTCACGCAAAACCATTTGAAGCTAAAAGTAAATGGATATAGGTTGCAATTTTCATACAAAATTTATTTTTCAAAAAACACATTAAAAGGATTTTATGTTGCACCACATTTTTCATATTCTTCTGTGAAGTTCAAAAACTCTTCTCAACCAAACAACAATAGTACATTTATTCATGCTATTTATGTAAACTTTGCAATAAAAGGTGGATACCAATTTTTAATTAATCGGAAACTAGCTCTAGATTTATTTTTAGGATATGGTTATAAAGAAAATACTTGGTATGAAGTTAGAAATTTGAATTATAAAAATTCAGATGAAACTAATTCATATATTATCCCTGAGCCAATAAAAATATATCTTGGATTAAATATTGGTCTTGCTTTTTAGCTCAAATGCTTGGCACGGTTATATTTACAGATAAGTAACTAGTTAGTGCCTATAAGAAAACAGGGTATTTTTAGAATTAACAAATTTCAATCTTCAAAAATCAAATAAATCTCAAATTGCAATTACCTAATATCCAAACAGTTTTGAAAATTGAAATTTTGAGAATTGGAATTTATTTGACTTTTGTTTTTTACTTCGACTCCGCTCAGCACAAGTGTTTTTTGTAGTTTTCTTACTAACACTAGCTAGTGCCTCTAAGAAAAGAATGTATTTTTGGAAATACCAAAATTAAAATTTCAAAAATCAAATAAATCTCAAATTGCAATTACCTAATATCCAAACGGTTTTGAAAATTGAAATTTTGAGAATTGGAATTTATTTGACATTTGTTTTTTGTTTTTTGTAGTTTTCTTACTAACACTAGCTAGCGAAACACATACTATTAATAGATAAACCGTGGCACGCATAATTAATCTGCTCCTTAAACATATTGCTAATAAGTACTATTTAAAATAGTTTTGTAATATGTAAAATCTTCATTTTAACATTATGAAATATTTACGACTAAAAAAGACACACATTGAATACTTTGCCACAGATTACACAGATGTTCACAGATTAGAAACAACCAAAGGTTGATTCATTTGTGTTAATTCTAAGAAAAAATCTGTGAAGAAAATCTGTGATAATTAGTGCAATCTGTGGCAAAAAAAATCATAAATATCCGTGTTCACCCTGTTTGATAGCTATGATTAAAAGAACGAATAAAAAATTGAAGATATTATCTAACAGGGTAAATCAGTGTCTAATAAAAATGTAAGCAAATGAAAGAAAGCGAAAAAATATTAAATCCCAACCGATTAGTTAATCACTTAAATAAGTCAGCATCAGAGTTTACCAGAGCCGATATTATGAAAATTGTAAAAGATTTTCAGATTGAAATGCTTAACTTTCGTTATGTTGCCGAAGATGGAAAATTAAAAACATTAAACTTCGTAATTAATAGCCTTGATCATTTAGACACAATTCTTGCAACAGGAGAAAGAGTTGATGGATCAAGCTTATTTTCATACGTTGAAGCCGAAACTAGTGATTTATATGTTATTCCACGATTTAATACCGCATTTTTAAATCCATTTACAACTATTCCAACTCTTGACTTATTGTGCTCGTTTTATAACAATGAAGGTCTTCCTCTTGAAAGTGCTCCTGAATATATTTTACGTAAAGCAAATTTAGACTTTACAAAATCCACTGGACTCAAATTTAAAGCATTAGGAGAGTTAGAATATTATGTAGTCAGCGAAAAACAACAATTATATCCAAATACCGACCAAAAAGGTTATCATGCTTCAGCCCCATTTGCGAAATGGGAAACGCTTAGAACTGAGGCTATGAGGCTAATATCTCAATGTGGAGGGCAGATTAAATATGGACATTCAGAAGTTGGAAACTTTGAAGATGAAAATTTCTATTACGAACAAAATGAAATAGAATTTTTGCCAGTAAGAGTTGAAGATGCTGCAGATCAAATTGTAATTGCTAAATGGATTCTTCGTACTTTAGGAAACAAATATGGTGTAAATATAAGCTTTGCACCAAAAATAACAGTTGGAAAAGCAGGAAGTGGACTACACATACATATGCTTGCCGAAAAAGATTGTGTAAACCTATTGGCTGACGATGAGGGAATTACTGACGTAGCAAAACGAATGATAGCAGGAATTCTTGATTTATCTTCAGCTATTACTGCGTTTGGAAATACAATTCCAACTTCATATTTAAGATTAGTTCCTCATCAGGAAGCTCCAACAAACATTTGCTGGGGAGATAGAAATCGTTCTGTTTTGGTACGTATTCCACTAGGCTGGATTGCTAAAACAAGTATGATACGTCATGCAAATCCACAAGAGACAGGATCTGTTCCTTATGTGCCAGGAAAACAGACTTTTGAATTCCGAGCTGCTGACGGTTCCGCAGACGTTTATTTATTACTTGCAGGTCTTGTTGTTGCAGCTAAGCATGGTTTAGAAATGGAAAATGCTTTAGATATTGCCAAAAAGCTATATGTTGGTGTAAACATATTTAAAGAAGAAAACAAACAACGCTTGAGCGAACTTGACCATTTGCCAATTTCCTGCTTTGAATCAGCTGATAAACTTAATGAAAAGAGAGCTTTTTTTGAAAATAATAATATTTTTCCATCAGGTACAATTGATAGAATTATAAAAAATCTTAAAAAGTATAATGATAAAGGACTTAGCGAAAAAATTTATGGTAATAATGAAGAGTTTAGAAGCTTAGTAAATCAATATTTGCATTGTATGTAAATCATTTACAAATCAATAGTTCCGTTAAAAACTCTTGTTGTACTACCTTTTAACGAAATATTTAATTTATTCTCGCTCATAAAATCAATTGAAACTAAAAGAGTTCCACCTAAAGTATTAATCTCAATTACAGAATTACTATTGCTTTGCTTTTTAAAATATAAACTCACTGCTGATGCAACTGCTCCCGTTCCGCAAGACAAAGTTTCATTTTCAACTCCACGCTCGTAAGTTCTGACAAAAAGGCTATTTTCTTTAACAATTTTAACAAAGTTGACATTTATTCCTTTTTTGAAAAATATCTCACTATTTCTAATACTTTTACCTTGGTTAAAAACATCTAAATTTTCAACATCATCAATATACTTAACCAAATGAGGAGAACCTGTATCAAGGATATAATCATTATTTTCAATCACAATATCTTTGATGTCAATTGATTTCATTTTTAAATCAACAATATTAGAATCATCAATTTCTGCATAATGAATTCCATCTATGGCAATAAAATCTGCTCTTTTATCTATTATTCCAATTAATTTAGCAAAAGCAACAATACATCTTCCTCCATTGCCACACATTGAACCTTCATTGCCATCAGAATTGTAATATTTCATCTCAAAATCAAAATCTTTACTTTTTTGCAAAAGCATTAATCCATCGGCTCCGACTCCAAAATGTCTGTCACATACCTTTTTAATTTGTTCAGAACTTAATTTAGAATATTTTAAATCTCTATTATCTAATAAAATAAAATCATTTCCAGTTCCGTGATATTTTGAAAACTCAATTCTCATGCAGTTAAAGATTGTTAAACAATTAATTGTGAAATAATAGAATTAATAAAAGTGTGTTATTTTAGTAATTAATACAAAAGTATAAAAAAGGAATAATTTTTGGTTTTAATTTCAAATAATTAAAAATATAAACTTTAAAAAAATAAATTATGAAAGCTAAAAGTATCATTTTAACTATTTTATTTTCAGGCATAACAAGTGCGATTGTAGTGTTTCTATTTATTCACAATTATCAACCGGTAATTATACAACCACAGTCTGAAAATTATCATGCAAAATTGACAAATTTGTTAAATTCTTCGTCCGGAGAAAATGTAAATTTTGTTTTGGCAGCAAATAACTCAGTTCAATCGGTTGTTCATGTTAAAACTCAGTACAAGCAACAAATGTCATCTGGAAATGTTTATGATTTCTTTTTTGGTCCGGGAGCATATTCAAATCCCACACCAGTTCAAGCATCTGGTTCAGGTGTAATAATTTCTGATGATGGATATATTGTAACAAATAATCATGTAATTTCAAATGCCGATTACATTGAAGTTGTTTTAAATGACAAAAGAGCTTACACTGCAAAATTAATAGGAGCTGATCCAACTACAGATATTGCATTATTAAAAATTGAAGAAAAAGAATTACCTTTTATTCAATATGGAAATTCAGACGTTTTACAAGTTGGAGAATGGGTTCTTGCAGTTGGAAATCCATTCAACCTAACTTCAACAGTTACAGCTGGAATAGTAAGTGCAAAAGCTCGAAACATTAATATATTATCAAAACAATTTGCAATAGAATCGTTCATTCAAACAGATGCTGCTGTAAATCCTGGAAATAGTGGTGGTGCATTAGTCGATTCAAAAGGTCAATTAGTAGGAATAAATACAGCAATAGCATCAAATACAGGCTCTTTTACAGGATATTCATTTGCAATACCTGTAAATATTGTAAAAAAAATAATTGCAGACCTAATTGAATTTGGAACAGTTCAAAGAGCATATCTTGGAGTTTCAATTGTTGATTTAGATAATAAATTAGCTAGTGAAGCTGGAATATCAAAAATTGAAGGAGTTTATGTTGCAAGTTTAAATGAAGATGGAGCTGCAACAGAAGCCGGACTTGAAAAAGGCGACATAATTACACAAGTAAATGACAAAACTGTAAACAATGTTTCTGAGTTACAAGAACAAGTTAGCATGTACCGTCCTGGAGATAAAATAAATATTACTGTAAAAAGAAATGAGAAATTGAAACCTTTTAACATCACGCTTCGTAATAAGCATGGAAATACAAAGATAGAAAAGACTGCAACCGTTTCCGTGTTAGGAGCTAAATTTGAAGAAATTAGTATCAATGAGAAACAAAAACTAAGAATTAAAAACGGCATTAAAATTACTGATTTGGGTAGCGGAAAACTAAGAGCAGCAGGAATTAAAGAAGGTTTTATAATAACAAGTATAAACAGAAAATTTGTATACTCTTTACAAGATATTGAAGAAACACTCAGTAACACAAAAGGTGGAATTTTAATCGAAGGAATTTATCCAAACGGAATGACTGCATATTATGCCTTTGGTATGTAAAAAATATCTTGTATTGTAGATTATTTGTGTAAATTTGCATTAATTTTAAAATAAGACATGAGACAATTAAAGATCACAAAATCAATTACTAACAGAGAGAGCGCATCGCTTGACAAGTATTTGCAAGAAATAGGGAAAGAGGAATTAATTACTGTAGAAGAGGAAGTTGATTTAGCTCAAAGAATAAAAAAAGGAGATAGAATCGCATTAGAAAAGCTTACTCGTGCTAATTTACGTTTTGTGGTTTCCGTTGCTAAACAATATCAAAATCAAGGATTAAGCCTTCCGGATTTAATAAATGAAGGAAATTTAGGATTAATTAAAGCTGCAGAAAAATTTGACGAAACTCGTGGTTTTAAATTTATTTCGTATGCTGTATGGTGGATTCGTCAATCAATTTTACAGGCTTTAGCAGAGCAATCAAGAATTGTTAGGCTTCCATTAAATCAAGTTGGTTCTTTAAATAAAATCAACAAAGCTTTTTCAAGATTTGAACAAGAAAACGAAAGAACTCCTTCTCCTGAAGAACTTGCTGATATTTTAGAGTTACCAAAAGAAAAAATTGTTGATACGTTAAGAGTTTCAGGTCGTCATGTTTCTGTTGACGCTCCATTTATTGAAGGTGAAGATAATTCTTTAATTGATGTATTAGAAAATCCAGACTCACCTATTGCAGATGGTAAATTAATAAGCGAATCATTAAGTCGTGAAATCGACAGAGCATTAGCAACTCTAACTTCAAGAGAAAGAGACATTATTAAATTGTTTTTTGGAATAGGTCTTCAAGAAATGACTTTAGAGGAAATTGGAGATAAATTTGCTCTAACTCGTGAAAGAGTTCGTCAAATAAAAGAAAAAGCAATCAGAAGATTAAGACATACTTCCAGAAGTAAACTCTTAAAATCTTACTTAGGATAAAATTAAAAAGGCTGATTTAAATTAATCAGCCTTTTTTTATTGAATTAAAATTCATTATATCTTTTTAAACCACATGTACCAAGTATAAGAATATAATTTAGAATCATTTTTCTCTTTCATTTTATTAGACTCCTCAACAGATTTTGGCGAGTGAATTAAAACATCATCTCCATCTTTCCAATTAGCAGGAATTAAAACATCCTGATTATCCGAAGGTTGAAGTGCAATTAGAGTTCTTTTGATTTCTTCTAAATTTCTGCCAACTGTCATTGGATAGAAAGATATTGCCCTAATTTTATTTTCTGGATCAATAATAAAAACACCTCTTATATTCTTCGTTTTACTTGAATTTGCATGAAGCATTCCATACTGCTTTGAAATTTCTAACCCAATATCGGAAATTAAAGGGAACTCAACCTTTACACTTTCCCTATCATTATACTTAATTGATTCTAAAGACTTAATCCACTCCATGTGGCTATTAATTCCATCAGTTGATAATACTAATAATTGTGTACTTAATTTTTTAAAATCGTCTTGAAGATATGATAATTCAATAATTTCAGAAGAACAAACCGGAGTAAAATCAGCAGGATGACTGAAAAGTATTTTCCATTTACCATAATAATCATCCGGAAAATTAATTTTCCCAAGAGTTGTTTCAGCTGTAAATTTAGGTGCTGAATCGCCAATTAAAGGAACTCTTACTTCGTCAATAGATTGTGACATTATTCTCAAACTTAATAATATCAAGGCAATAATAAATATTCTGTTTTTCATGTTTTATAATTTTTATTTAGACTAATTCTAAGCAAAGTTAGCACAGAAAAATTCATTATGCAAATTTTTGAACCAAATTTTAGACTTACTTAAAATTATTATCCATTTCTAGTGTTTTTTTTGCACATTCGCAAAATAATATGTAACAATTTATTAATTATGAAACTATTAATTAAAACGCTGTTATTTTCAATTGCGTTTTTTCATTTATTTTTTATAGCTAAATCGCAAAACGATTCTATAAAAAATCCAATATTAATTGAGATTTCAAATAATTCAACTCAATTACCCGGAAGCGGATTTTTAGGAATTTTTAATTTACCATTTCACCCTTCTATTACTATTGGAAAGAAATATAATTTTGTTAGCAAGCCAAAGCATGATTTTTTTGAATCTGTCAAATTTTCTTACCTCAATCACCGATTGTATCACAATGCTTTTCAGCTATCTTCATGGACTGGATACGAATATAAAGCAATGAAAAAATTTAATATAAATGCAAGTTTGGGTTTTGGATATTTATACTCAATTATTAGTTCCGAAACTTTCACTCTAAATGAGAATGGGGAATACGAATATAAAAAATTTTACGGACGCTCTCATTTTACTGCCGGTCTTGATTTAAATTTGATTTATAAACTTCAAAAACTGGATTTATATTTTGGATATAAATTTTGGGTTCAATCTCCTTTTGTTAATGGATATGTGCCAGTTCTGCCTTATACTTCAATAACTTTAGGTTCTAATATTTACTTTTAAATCTAAAAATCATGACACAATATAAATCAACAATATATATCATTCTAATTATTTCAATTACAGTTAGCTTTTCAAATTGCAAAAAAACAATTGTACAACCTACAGAAACTTGCAATATAGATTTTGTTGACAGCAGTAGTTCACACCCAAAAGCAACTAAATATCAGAACATTATTGATAAATACACAAAAAAAGGAATTCCAGGAATTGTTTTATTGATTCAAGACTCAAGTGGAGTTTGGATAGGAAGTTCAGGAAAAGCTGATATAAAACGCAATATAAATATGATGCCTTGTACAGTTTCAAAAATTGCAAGTATTACAAAACTCTTTATTGGTGCTTTATCAGTTATTTTAGCTGATGAAGGATATTTTAACTTAGACGATAAGATAAGCAAATACATCCCTGAAAAAATTATTAAAAAAATTGAAAACGCTAATGAATGTACTGTAAAACAGTTATTAAATCACACAAGTGGAATTTATGACCACGTTTCAGACCAAGGTTTCTATTTAAAACTATTAAACAACCCTGATCACAACTGGAATCAAGAAGAAATTCTTGAATATGTTTATAACAAACCTGCTTACTTCGCTACTGAATCAGGAATTAAATATTCAAACACAAATTTTGTATTATTATCAATGGTTATTGAAGCTGCTACTGGCAAATCTCACAGCGAATTGCTTCACAGCAAAATACTTGACCATTTAAATTTAAAACATACTTATTACTTCTGGCACGATAAACTTCCAGAATATACTGCTCAAGGCTATTTTGATTTATATAACAACGGAAATATTCTAAACATGTCAAATTACAATACCGGAAGTGGAAATGGCTATGGAGGAATTTACTCTACAGTTTCAGACATGAATATATTTTTAAATGCATTACTAGTTGATAAAACATTACTAACTGCAAATCAATACAATACTTTAATGACTTTTACAACTACAAAAGAATATGACGAAGTTAATGAATCTCGTTACCTTGGAATGGGTATTTTCCATCAATACTTTTTAGGAAGAAACGATGACGAATCAGCATTTGGTCATGGAGGTAGAGATTTAGCATATAATGCTGATTTATATTGGTTTCCAAAAAATAATACTCGTTTATCATATATTGTAAATTATGGAACAAACGGAAAAAGTACTGTTACCGATGCTTTTAATGAGTTTAGAAAAACAGTAATTGCTGAAATATTTGATAAAAATAATTAATAGTCTTGTAAAAACTTAATTAGTTTTTTCTTATTCACATTTTATAATTATAATGCCAACCATATCTGTACTCATAATAAATTTGATATGACTACAAAATTATGTTATTTTTGTATAGCTAATTTAAAAAAAAGGATAATGAAATTAAAAGTATTAATACATAAAGATGAGAAAAAGGGATTTTGGGCTGAAATACCATCTTTACCGGGTTGCTTAACACAAGCAGATACAATGGAAGATTTATTTCCTAATATATATGAGGCTGTTGAAGGATATTTAAAAGTCAGAGAAGAAGAATCCATGAATAATAATTCAACTCAATATAAGAAAAATGATAAAGATTGTAAAATTTTTGAAATGGTTGTATGAAGTCAATTAGCGGAAAAAAATTTTGTAAATTAATTGAAGAAAAGGGGTGGATTTTAAAGCGTATCAACGGAAGTCATCATATATACAATAAACCGGGAAGTGATATTTTATTAGTTATTCCTGTTCATAAAAATGACGATTTAAAAATTGGTTTATTAAAAAGTCTTATGAAATTATCTGAAATAGAAGAAGCTGATTTATAGCCATTTGGCTCATTATATAAAATTATGCAACACAAAAAAATGAAGTTACTAAATATTACTAATTAAAAATTATTAAAATGAAAAAAGTTATATTTACTCTTTTACTAGTTAATTTATCGTGTTTTTTATTCGCTCAAAAAACAGAGCAAGGCAAACTAACAGCAACCTTTAAACAATCGACAAAGGATAAAGTACTTTTTACTGATGTTAATTCAAAAAATTGGGAGTTTTATAAAAATGGAAGCGATTTTAAAGGAATTAAATTATTTACACTGGATGAAAAATCAGGCAACAATATAGACAATCCAGAATATATTGGAAAAAAATTGAACATAATTTACACTTGGATTGATGCAAAAGTATATGCAGGCGAAGAAAATTCAGATATGGTTACAAAGAAAGTCAAAATAATAAAATCGCTTGAATTAGTTGAATAGCTTGAGCCGATTCTCCTTTCAATAATCAATTTAAAATGAACGAATATAAAATATACTGTGGTGGTAAATTTACAACCTCAGAGAAGATACTTATTGTAAAAAATCCTTACGATAATTCAATAGTTGGCAAAACCTATCTTGCTAATGAAACTATTATTAATGAAGCTATTATAAAAGCATTAAAAGTTCAAAATGAATTAAAGCATTTGCCTTCATATTTGCGTTATTCAATATTAATGAGTATTGTTGAACAACTTTCTCAAAACAGAAGATTAATGGCTGAAATCATTTCCAATGAAGCTGCAAAACCTATTAAATATTCGTTATCAGAAGTAGAAAGAGCAATTCAAACTTTTATTATTGCTGCCGAGGAAACAAAAAGATTACCAAAAGAATATATGTCACTCGATTGGACTCCTGCAGGTGCTAAAAAAGAAGGTTTTGTAAAATATTTTCCGATTGGATTAATTGCAGGAATCGCACCATTTAATTTTCCATTAAATTTGGCAGTACATAAGTTAGCACCAGCAATTGCTTCAGGAAATCCAATTATATTGAAACCTGCCAGCTCTACTCCTCTTACGGTTTTAGAATTAGCAAAATACATTGATTATACGGATCTTCCAAAAGGAGCAATATCAATTCTCCCTGCAGATAGAATTTCTGGAAATTTATTAGTTACCGACGAAAGAATAAAAATGCTGAGTTTTACTGGCTCTCCCGAAGTTGGTTGGAAAATGAAAGAAAATGCAGGAAAGAAAAAAATATGTCTAGAGTTAGGAGGAAATGCAGGAGTAATTATTACGCAAACTTGCGACATTGAAAATGCAGTAAACAAATGTATTACCGGAGCTTTTTCTTATTCAGGACAAGTTTGCATTCATACTCAGAGAATTTATATTCATGAAAGTGTTTTTGATAAATTTTCAAATAAATTCATTGAAAAAGCTAAAGAATTAAAATTTGGAAATCCTTTAGATAATGAAACTGATGTAACTTCTATGATTGATGAGCCAAATGCCATTAGAGTGGAAAACTGGGTTAATGAAGCATTAAACGATGGTGCAAAGGTATTGAGTGGAGGAAAAAGAAACGAAACATTTTTTGAACCTACAATTATAACAAACACTAAAAATGACATGAAAGTATGTTGTAATGAGGTTTTCGGACCAGTTGTGATTATTGAAAAATATACTGATTTTGCAAAAGCTGTAGAATTAATAAATAATACTGAATTTGGATTACAAGCAGGAATTTTTACGAATACAATCTCTGAAATGGACTATGCATTTGAAAATATTGAATGCGGGGGAGTACTAATTAATGAAACACCAACTTTCCGTGTTGACCACATGCCTTATGGTGGAATCAAAGATTCTGGATTTGGAAGAGAAGGAGTAAAATATGCAATACTTGAAATGATGGAACCAAAAATCCTTGTAAAATAATTGTTTTTAAAATATTATTTCTATTTTAGATTTTTAAACATATTTTAGGTGTTAGATTATATAATTAAAGGAATCATTATTGGGCTTTCGGTTTCAATTCCATTAGGCCCCATTGGAATTTTAGTAATTCAAAAGACATTAAGTAAAGGTAAAAAAAGTGGATTTGTTACTGGTCTTGGAGCAGCCTTTGCTGATTTTATTTATGCAATTTTAGCAAGTCTTGGAATTTCATTTATAATTAATAGTCTTGTTGAGTACCATATTTATTTTCAAATTATTGGTGGAGTATTTTTGTTGTATTTAGGCTATAGTATTTTTGTAACTAATACTATAAAGCAATTTAGAAATCAAAATGGCAGTAGCAATTTAATTGGCGATTTTTTATCTACATTTTTCTTAACTATAACAAACCCAATGGCTTTGCTATTATTCTTTGGAGTATTTGCTGGAATAGGTTTTTTACAAGAAAAGTTCGATTATTCCTCTATTATTTATATTATTCTAGGAGTCAATATTGGAACGGTATTATGGTGGTACACTTTAAGTACACTAATCAACTTATTTAGATCAAAAATTCAACTCAGAAGGTTAAACTGGATTAATAAAATTTCAGGATTAGTAATATTTATTTTTGGTTTAGTAGCAATTTTCAGTATTATATTCTACTAAAATTTCCCATAAATAAAGTCCCGAATTATTGACAAGAAGATGAGCCCCTTAGCGAATCTGCCAAATGTTTAATATTCTCCTCATAAGTTTTAATTATTTTTTTCTTATCACAATACTCATCATATTTTATAGTAGTATCTGTAACTCCATTAGGAAATGTATATGAGCATGTTACGCATTTTCTACAAGAAGTATTGACCAAAAAAAAGAAAGAGGCGATAAATAACACAATAATATATTTCATTTTCTTTAATTTTTGTAAATATATAAAAAATATAGACGCATACAAAAATCCCAACCACAACTTTCCTTTGTGATGTGAGATTTGACCAATATATAGACTTTTAAAATTATTTAAAATGTGATTTGTATAGAAGCAAAATTTAAATCCATTTATTAAAAAACCAAAATACAAAAAGGCAGAAACATTAATACAACCTATTCATTATCATTACATAAGAATTTGTAGCACTTTCAATTTTATAAAACATGCTGCACAATATGCTACTATGTATTGCATAGTAGCATACATTAACCATATCTTTGTATAAAATTATCAGTTATGAACTCAGAGAATACAAAAGCACAAATGCGAAAAGGAATTCTAGAATTTTGCATTCTTACAATTGTCAGTAAAGGCGATACTTATTCTTCAGATATTATTAAAGAAATGAAAGATGCCAAACTTATTATTGTAGAAGGAACTCTTTATCCATTACTTACTCGTCTTAAAAATGCAGGACTTCTTACATATAAGTGGGAAGAATCTACTTTAGGTCCACCAAGAAAATACTACCGAATTACTGACGATGGAATAAGTTTCCTGTCAGACTTAGTTACAACATGGGACGAACTAGTTAACTCAGTAAATATTATTAATAAAACTAATTTAGCATAAAATGAAAAAGACAATATCAATAAACCTTAGTGGTTTTATTTTCACAATAGACGAAGATGCTTATAGCATCCTTTCACAATATTTGACTCTTTTAAAAAATCATTTTGAAAAAGAAGAAGAAGGACATGAAATTGTTTCAGATATTGAATCGAGAATAGCCGAATTATTCAAAGAACGAATTACTGACAGCAAACAAGTAATTACAATTGAAGACATCAATGAAATAATTGCCATGTTAGGTACACCTGAAATGATTATAGATGAAGATAAATCAGAGCCTGAACAAAAAACAGAAGAAAAACAACAAGAAAAAAACAATGAAAAAGATAACCGTAAATTTTTTCGAGATATTGACGATAGAGTTCTTGGAGGTGTTTGTTCTGGACTAGGAGCATATTTCGGAATTGACACAGTAATAATCAGGATTTTAATGATCCTATTGTTCTTTGGATTTGGACCGGTATTGTATATTATTTTATGGGTTGTAATTCCTCCTGCATTAACAACAGCTCAAAAATTACAAATGAAAGGCGAAAAAGTAAATGTAAAAAACATCGAAAGCTCAATTAAAGAAGAAGTTAACTCTGTAAAAGAGAATTTCAAAAAAAATAAATATTTAGACCACACATCATCAATAATTCATAAAATTCTTTCAATAATCGGAACTATAATTAGAGCATTCTTTAAAGTTATTGTAATTATAATTGGTATTGCAATAATTATTATATGTGTAATGCTTCTTATGTCGTTACTGGGTTTTATTCACTTTGCAAGTATCAATACCACTGATATTAGTTTTGATTATATATGGCAAATGTTTGCCAGCTCAACTTCTATTTGGCTTATTCTAATTGGACTAGTTCTAATTATTGGAGTTCCAATGGTTTTTATTCTTTATGGCATTATAAAAATAATTTTCAGAATTAAAACAAGTAATAAAATTGTTGGAATAACAGGACTAATGTTTTGGTTAATGGGTTTATTTCTTGTTATTGGAATTAGCTTTAACGAAGTGTACAACTTCAGATCAAACGCATCAATATCAGAAACAATTAAATTAGATTCTATCAACCACGACACATTATATATTGACATTCTACATGAAAAAAACACATTAGAACCAATTATGCTATTCGACCATCAATACGGATTCGATACTGAATCAGATAGTACTGAGCTATACGGATATCCTGACTTGGAATTTGAAAAAAGCGATTCTTCATTTTTTGAATTAATAATTAAGAAAAACTCTAAAGGCAAAAACAAAAAAGAAGCTCAATTGTTTGCTAGTAAAATTACGTATAAAATAAAACAAACTGATTCTTTGCTGTCGCTTTCTGAATTTTTCGATTTTAATGGTGCAAAAAAATGGAGAATGCAAAATATAACACTGACAATTAAAGTTCCTAAAAACAAGACTATTCACTTAAGCAAAAGTATTAACAGGCTACCTTTTTACATATCAAACGAAGAAGATTTTTATGGTGAAGAAATAATGGAAAAATATTGGAAAATGAATCAAAATGGAAGCTTTAGCTTAAAATAAAACAGGTTTTAATTAAATCTATAAATAATAATAAAAGCTTGTTAGAAACAATTCTAACAAGCCTTTTTATTCAAATTTTAATTGAAAATTTTAAGACTATAAACTTTTTACAAAGCATCTTCTACGTTTATGCTGAATATGTTCGTAGTTTTTCCAATTAGAAATTGCACTTCCGTTAGATTCAAACATTCCTGTTGTTTCAAGGGTGTTAACTCCGGCTTTCATCATTTCTTCCTGAAGTTCAGAAATTAAGATAACGGCTATTCCGGCAGCATGATATTCTTGTAAAACTCCAGTTAGAAGCATATCAATAACTTTCGGTTTTTTTAATGCTTGCATAATATGATAAAAACCAAAAGGAAAAAGGCTTCCGTTTGCTTTTTGCATAGCTTCAGATAAAGAAGGTAATCCTACAAAAAAACCAATTGGTTCGCCATCTTTTGTTACAACTTTAATAAACTTTGGATTTAGCATACTAAAATATTTTTTAGTATAAAGCTCTATCATTTT
>MEND01000234.1:16716-23249 GCA_001768975.1 Bacteroidetes bacterium GWA2_31_9
AGCACCTCGTTTTGCTTTTGTTAAAGGACCTTCTGTAATAGTCAGTCGAAATTCTATCCAATCGTTTTCTTTTTCGTAGCCTAACCGACTTATATGATTCTGATAATATGGCAAATGATAAACCGATGCTATTGAAGGTAAATAATCGAAACCTTCGATTAATAATCCTTGAGTATCAAGATTTGAAAAGCCAAGTGGCCCATGTACATGCGCCATTCCTTTTTCTTTAAGCCAATTTTCGGCTGTTTTAAAAAGTAGTTCCGAAACTTCAATATCGTCAATAAATTCGGGACGAGTAAATCGTCCAAATTTTTGTCCTATTTTTTCAATGTATTTATTATTTACTATTGCTCCTATTCTGCCAACACACTCATTATCTTTATATGCTAACCAAAATTTAGCCTGACAAAATTCGTAAGCTGGATTATGTTCAGGTTGCATTGATTTTAATTCGTCGCTAATTAATGGCGGAATCCAAAACTTATTATTTTTATATAATTTGAATGGTAATTTTACAAATGTTTTAAAATCGTTTGAGCTAACTGCCTCTTTAATAGTAATTGCCATATAAAATGTAATTTAGTTTTCAAATATACAGAAATTATAACAACAGTAATTGTTAATCTGTTATAAAGTAGATGTATTTGTAACCATAATCAACAATATAATCAGCTTTTATCCAGCAAAAATCTCCAATGTTTATTTTTCCAATAATCTCCAGCGTAATCAATTCCAATACGAGTCGATTTTATAATTTTAATTTTTGAGAAATTATCTTCAATCCAAAAAATATCAGAATTTGGAACATAAAGATTATTAAATGATTTATCAATTTGTAAAACCTTTGTTAGTCGCCCCGGACCATTAACATAATCAATTCCACGAATTAATACAGCTTGTGGAATGTTTTCTTTTTCTGTAACAATATTCAGCATCCAGTACATTCCATAAATAAGATAGATATATAAACTGCCTCCGCAATTATACATTACTTCTGTTCGTGGAGTTCGTCCTTTGCTGGCATGACAGGCAAGGTCTTCTTCTCCACGATAAGCCTCGGTTTCGGTAATTAAAAATTTAGAAACAGTATTATCGGCGAATTTTCTGACTATAAATTTTCCAATGAGCGATGGAGCAACTTTTAAAACATCCTGCTCAAAGAAATCTTTATTTAAACGCATAGGATAGTTTGAAGTTTGAAGTTTGAGGTTTGAAGTTCTGAGATTGCTTTCCCCAAATCATTTTGGGACAGGCTGTTCCTCGCAATGACGGATTCAGGTTTTTGGTTCTTGGAATTTGGGACTTGGGACTTGGAATTTGGGACTTGGAGTTTGGGGCTTTGGGCTTTATTTAGTATTCAATTTTATCTTCTTTTGAATCCCAATCCTTAAAAGCCTGTAATGCTTCATCTCGCATTATTTGAAAAGTAGGAATATTACGTTTTTCAAATGGTTTTTCAATTTCGTCGTAAATAAAAGAATCATCAAAGCCGATGTTTTTAGCATCTGTTTTATTATTCGCAAAATATACTTTATTCAATCTCGCCCAGTAAATAGCACCAAGACACATAGGACAAGGTTCACAAGAAGTATAAATCTCGCAATCTGATAAATCAAATCTGTTTAATTTTTTTGAAGCTTCCCTAATTGCATTAACTTCTGCATGTGCAGTTGGATCGTTATAATCTGTAACTCTATTTACTCCACGAGCAATAATTTCTCCATCTTTAACTATTACAGCACCAAAAGGACCTCCATTGTTCTTTACGTTATCAATTGAGATTTTAATGGCATCTAGCATGAATTTATTCTGTTCCATATTCTTTATTCAATAATTAAAATGAAAATATTAAAAACTTAAATGATTTCCAAAAAAAAAGGTTGCAATTGCAACCTTTCAATAAAATTTTAATTGCTATTTCTTTATATTGGGAAGTTCAAGTCCATATCCTTTTTTCTTGTCCTCTCTTTTTAATAGAAATGCAAATACTAAACCCAAAACACCTGTTGATGCGAACATTAGCATTGGTATTGTAAAATCATAATGAACATCGGCAACTCCTGCTTGAATTTGTTCGGCTACACCAGGATTTACAGCATTTAATACAATCCCTATTAAAGTGGGCATTGCCATTAATCCCCAGTTTTGAATCCAGAATATTGCTGCATAAGCAGAGCCTAAATATCTGTCGTCAACTATTTTAGGAACGCTAGGCCACATTGAAGCTGGAACTAAAGAGAATGCGATACCTAAAAGAATTATACAAAAGTATGGCATAAACGAGTTAACTGGACCAACTGCATAAAGCATGTGTACTAAAATTAATAATAATGAACCAAATATCATGATACTTGCTGCTTTTCCTTTATTATCAAGAAAATATCCAAATAATGGAGTAAGAGCCATTGTTCCTAATGGTAACAATCCGGGTATATCTCCAGCGGTAGCGGGGTCTGCTCCATATTTATGTACCATTAATGTACTAGCCCATTTCATAAAAGGAAATACTGCTGAATAAAATAACACACATAAAAATGAAATATATAAGAATGCTTTATTTGTAAAAAGAATTTTTAAATCAGAAATTTTAAATTCTTCGGCTGGTGCGGCATTTCCTTCTTCTGCTATTTGCTTGTCAAGTTTAGCATCCATCATACTGTGAATTAAAAAAGAAATTAAGCCAATACATAATAATAGCAAGCCTAATCCAACTGGTAATGAAATATTTCCAAAAGAAGTAACAATCCTTGGTGATAACCACATTGCTAATAACATTCCAATTCGTGCAGTAGCCATTTCTAGTCCCATTGCTAATGCCATTTCTTTTCCTTTGAACCACTTTACAATAATTTTAGAAACTGTTATTCCGGCAATCTCAACTCCAACTCCAAAAATTGCAAATCCAAGTGCAGCAAGTTTTGCTGAAGGACTGTAATCTGTCATAAACGAATTAAAAAAATCGTAACCAAATCCACCATTTGCAAAAGTTTCTGTTAGAGCATAATACTTAACAGCAGTACCAACAATCATTAACGAAACAAAAGTATTTCCTGTAAACCTAATACCCATTTTGTCGAGAATTATTCCTCCAAATATTAACATTAAGAAGAATACATTAAACCAAGAATAAGCACCTGTTACAAAACCAAAATCAAGTGGCGACCATCGTGTTAACGGACTATCTGCAAGCATATCACCTAATGGCGAAATAACATCAGCTATAAAATAGCCGGTAAGCATTGTAAATGAAACTGTTGCTAAAACAAACCATCTAGCACCCTTACTATCACGTAGTAATTTTTGAATTTTCTCTGTCATATTTTGTATAATTGTTTATTAAGTTGAAAAGTTTATTAGTAAATAATTTTATAAAATTGTAAATCCTATTTAACTGGAACATTTTTTAGTGTTTCAACAAGGTAATCCCAGAATTTACCAACTGTAGCAACATTTACTTTTTCGTCTGGAGAGTGAGGATATCTAATTGTTGGACCAAAAGAAATCATATCCAAATTTGGATAAACAGCTCCAATGATTCCACATTCAAGTCCTGCATGTATAGCTTTTACATCAGGAATTTTCCCATATTTATTATTGTAAACATCTTTCATTGATTGTAAAATTGGCGAAGCTACATTTGGTTTCCAGCCTGGATAACCACCTTCGTGAGCCACCTTAGCTCCAGCAAGTGTAAATACGCTTTCTACCATGTGCGACAAATCTTCTTTTGCAGAATCAACCGAACTTCTTAAAAGGCAATGAACATTAATTTTTCCATTTCCTGATTTTACAATTGCAAGATTTAATGATGTTTCGACTAAACCCGGCATTTCAACTGTCATTCTGATTACTCCATTAGGACAAGAATAAATAGAATTTAATAAATTATGAGTTGATTTTGTATCAATTACTTTTCCTGAATAATTTGATTTAGAAACTGAAAAAGACATATCTGGCTCAGTAGCTGATAATTCTTTTTTAACAATTGCTTCAAATTCTTTTACATATTTTTCAAATTCAGCAACTTTTGATGAAGGAATAGTAACAACAGCAAATGATTCGCGAGGAATAGCATTTCTTAAAGTTCCACCTTCAAATGAAGCTAAACGTAAATCGAATTTTCTTACAGAATCCCATAAAAATCGATTAAGTAATTTATTTGAATTTCCACGTCCTAAAACTATATCCAGTCCCGAATGTCCGCCTTTTAAACCTTTAATTGTCACATCATAAGCAATATGACCAGCTGGAAAATTTTCCTCAGTATAAGTAAATTCGGCACTTGTATCAATTCCTCCTGCACATCCAATATATAATTCGCCTTCGTCTTCTGAGTCTAGGTTCATAAGAATATCGCCATGCAAAGTTCCTGCTTCTAAACCAAAAGCACCAGTCATACCAGTTTCTTCATCAATTGTAAGTAAAACTTCAATTGGTCCATGAGAAATGTCTTTTGATTTTAAAACTGCAAGAGCAGCAGCAGCACCAATTCCATTATCTGCACCAAGTGTTGTTCCTTTTGCTTTTACCCATTCGCCATCAATGTAGGCTTGAATTGGGTCTTTCTCAAAAACGTGATTTGTATCACTATTTTTTTGAGGAACCATATCAAGATGTCCTTGTAAAACAACAGTTTTTCTGTTTTCAAAACCTTTTGTTGCAGGTTTTTTAATAATTACATTTCCAACTTTATCTTCAAAAACTTCAAGTTTTAATTCTTTTGCGAAAGCAATTACGTAATCAGCAATTTTTCTTTCATGTTTTGATGGATGAGGAATACTACAAAATTTTCCAAATATCGTCCACAAATCGTTTGGGTATAAGTTATTTAAACTTTCGCTCATAGTTGTAAATTTTAATTAATAAAATATTAAACAAATTAGCTAATTTTTTTTCTGATTTTCAAAGTATTTGGTCAAAATCAATTTTCAAATGATTAACTCATTTTACGTAAAAAAACAATTAACCGCAGTGACCATTATGAAAAAATAAGCAAAGAACCGTGAGTTTTGTTTGAACGCAAAAACTAAGTTAAAAAACATTAACTTTTTGTTACTCACAAAATATAACTGTATTTTTGTTAGTGATTCAACAAAAAATATAGATTATGAGAAATTTAGCAAGTATTCAAATAATTAAAGAACTAATTCCTATTGAAGGTGCCGATGCAATAGAAATTGCAGCAGTTCTTGGTTGGAGAGTAGTTGTAAAAAAAGGCGAATTTAAAATTGGCGACAAATGTATTTATTGCGAAATAGACTCTTTAATGCCCAACAGACCTGAATTTGAATTTCTAAAACCACGAGCAATGCGAATTCGTACAGTTCGGCTTCGTGGACAAGTATCGCAAGGAATTTGTTTTCCTCTTACTTTACTTCCAAATGATACAAAAATTGAAGAAGGTATTGATGTAACCGAAATTCTTGGAATTACAAAATACGAAGCACCAATTCCGGCAAGTCTTTCGGGAATAGCAAAAGGTAGTTTTCCATCATTTATACCCAAATCTGACGAAACACGAGTACAGGTTTTGCAAGCAGTTTTAGACAAATATAATGAAACAACTTGCTATATAACCGAAAAACTTGATGGTTCAAGCGTTACATATTTTATTAAAAATGCTGAATTTGGAGTTTGTAGCCGAAATCTCGAATTGTTAGAAACCGAAGAAAATACCTTTTGGAAAGTAGCCCGACAACTTGATATTGAAAACAAATTGCGTTCGCTTAATCGAAATTGTGCAATTCAGGGTGAGCTAATTGGCGAAAATGTTCAAAGCAATAAATATAAGCTACGTGGACAAACCGTTAAGTTTTTCAATTTCTTTGATATAGACAAACGTCAATATGTGAGTTTTTCAGAATTTAAAACTGTTTTTAAAGATTTAAGTTTAGAAATTGTACCAGTAATTGACGAAAACTATAGTCTAACAAACGATATAGAAAGTTTAGTAAAAACATCTGTTGCAAAATCTGTTTTAAACCCCGAAGCATGGCGTGAGGGAATTGTAATTCGCCCGTTAAACGAAACCATTGATTATATTGCAAGTGGAGGATTGTTACATAATGATAGGTTATCGTTTAAAGTAATAAATCCTGAATTTTTATTAAAATATGGAGAATAAGGAACTTTTGACTTTTAAAAAGTAATTGATTAAATTTGTAAAAACACAAAATATATATGATATATACATTTCAAATATCAGACGTATCGGCACAATCACAAAGCATTATAAATATGCTTTTATCGTTATCAAAAGATTATGATTTTTTAAAAGTTGTGGAAGATGAAGAAATAGAATTAACACCAGAACAAGAAAAAGAATTAGACAGACGATACGAAAATTTCTTAAAAAATCCGAGAAATGGAAAACCTTGGAGTGACCTAAAACAACGCTTATTGAAAGCATGAAAAAAAAAATTACGAATTAATTATTTCACCAGTGAATGAAGAAGAAAGAAAATATGCCACAGATTACACAAATTTTCACAGATTTAAAACAACCAAAGGTTGTTTTTAGGAAAAAATCTGTG
>MEND01000234.1:23271-23413 GCA_001768975.1 Bacteroidetes bacterium GWA2_31_9
GAACTTAGCGAAGCGGCTCACGAATGCCTTAAAAACAAACAATTTATGAGTAAATATGTGGCAAAATAAATCATAATAATCAGCGTACATATCCTGTAAAGCCTGTTAATCCTGTAAAAAAAAATAAATCAGTGTCTAATAA
>MEND01000234.1:23425-35294 GCA_001768975.1 Bacteroidetes bacterium GWA2_31_9
ATGAAAAATATTATTCTAACACTATTAATCGTTACAAAATCAATATTCCTTTTTGCACAAACCGAAGAAGCAAAGCCTCTTGTTAACTGGCTTTCAATTGAGGAAGCTCTTGAAAAAAACAAAACTCAACCAAAAAAAATATTAATAGATGCATATACAAATTGGTGTGGCTGGTGTAAAGTAATGGACAAAAATACTTTCTCTAATCCGAATATTGCAGCATATATAAATCAGAATTTTTATGCTGTTAAATTTAATGCTGAAACATTTGACACAATTACTTATAAAGAAAAAAAATATGTAAATAACGGCACAGGTAACCGTCCGCCACACGAATTAGCAATTGAAATATTAAAAGGACAAATGTCTTATCCGACAATTGTTTATATGGACGAAAAATCGGATTTAATTACGGCTGTTCCCGGATATATGACTCCAGATCAAATTGAGCCAGTTTTGATTTTCTTTAGTCAGGATATTTACAAGCAATTACCTTTCGATAAGTTTAAAGAATATTTTGAATTAACATTTAAAGATTCTGTAAAACGTGAAGATCCTATTAAGTGGCGAACACTAGAAGAAGTTAGCACTTTAATGACAAAAGCACCCAGAAAGGTTTTGATTGATTTTTATGCAGATTATAGTCCTCTATCGAAAATAATGCACAAAGCAACTTACTCAAATCCAGCGATTTCTAAATATATAAACGATAATTATTATGCTGTTAAAGTAGATGCTTTAACTAAAGACACATTAGACTATTTCGGTCAGAAATATATAAACGAAGGCAAAGAGCATCCATTTAATCAATTTGCAGTAACTTTACTTCAAGGAAAAATGTCGTTTCCAAGCGTAGTTTATATTAGTGAGTCGAATCAATTAATAAGTGCTGTTCCTGGATATATGTCGCCAATGGTTATTGAACCAATTTTGGAATTTTTTTCAAAAGACATCTATAAGTCTGAATCTTACGACGAGTTTAGAAAAACCTTTAAATCTCAAATAGCCCAATAATTTTTGCCCTAAGAGAACAGTGTGTTTTTTGAAATACCAAATTTCAACCGAGCTTGCGAGCTCAACGAAGTTAAATTTCAAAAATCAAATAAATCTCAAATTACATTTCGACAAGCTTAACGCATCGCAATTGTCTAATATCCAAGCTATTTGAAAAATTAAATTTTTAGAATTGGAATTTGTTTGCAATTTGTTTTTTGTTTTTTTGGAATTTTCTTTCAAACACTAATTAGGTTATAAAACATAAAAAAAGTAATTTTTATGTTTTAACATTAACTTATTAATTTCTTTATATTTTTGCCAAAATTTAATTTGTGAGATTATGTTTATAACAATGGTCGTTATTTTTGTTCTAGGTTATATAGCAATTGCCTTAGAGCATCCTTTAAAAATTGATAAAGCTGCATCAGCATTATTTATTGGTGTAGCTGTGTGGGTCGCTTATATTTTAGGTGGCGAACAAATATTAAGCAATCAGTCTGGAGCAATTAATGGTTTTATGGATTATTTAAAGAGATTTCCAGACAGCACTTACATTGACTTTATTGCACATCATGAAATTTTAGAACATTTAGCCGAGATTTCTGAGATACTTTTCTTTTTGCTTGGAGCAATGACGATTGTTGAAATAGTTGACCAACATGGAGGCTTTGAGATTATTACAAGTAAAATTAAAACAACAAAAAAGGTAAAACTTCTTTGGATTTTAACAATTGTAACTTTTTTTATGTCGGCAGTACTCGATAATTTAACTACAACAATTGTTATGATTGCACTACTGCGAAAACTCGTAGGAGAACAAAAAGATAGATGGTTTTTTGCAAGTATGATTGTACTAGCCGCTAATGCTGGTGGAGCATTTTCACCTATTGGTGATGTTACAACAATTATGCTTTGGGTTAAAGGTCAAATTACTACAGGTCCTATTATTAGAGATGTATTTCTTCCAAGTATAGTAGCTGCAATTGCACCTCTTGCACTTTTATCTTTTACAATGAAAGGCAAAGTACAAAGACCAGAAATAAAAGAAACAGATGAACATGAATATACTACAACAACTTTTGAACGAAACTTAATATTTTTTGTTGGAGTAGGTTCTTTATTATTTGTTCCTGTATTTAAAACATTAACTCATTTGCCTCCATATATGGGAATGTTACTAGGACTTTCAATTTTATGGATTACTACAGAACTATTACATCGAAAAAAATCGAAAAACGAAAAGGCCAAACTTGTTGTTGTTGGTGTTTTAAGAAGAGTTGACACTCCAACAATATTATTTTTCTTAGGAATATTATCAGCAGTTGCTGCTTTACAGTCAGCCGGACATCTCTCGCTTTTAGCCTCGTGGCTCGATAGTGTTACTAATAAAAATGTATATGTAATTAATTCGGCAATAGGGATTTTATCATCTGTTATTGACAATGTTCCGTTAGTTGCTGGAGCAATGGGAATGTACGATTTAGCTTCGGTTGGTCAATTTACACAAGATGGTATTTTCTGGCAATTATTAGCATATTGTGCTGGAACAGGAGGAAGTATATTAATTATTGGTTCTGCTGCTGGTGTTGCTGCAATGGGTTTAGAAAAAATTGATTTTATCTGGTATATGAAAAACATCAGTTTGCTTGCATTACTTGGATATTTTGCTGGTATAGGAACTTATTGGTTAATGCATTATTTTCATATAGTGGGTGTTTAAAAGCATTATCTATATTTTTCAGAATGGCTATCATAAATGGTAGCCATTTTTTTTTGCAGTAGTAAAACAAAATTTTGAAATTGAATAATAAATCTCTATTTTAGAAAACAAATTTTAACCTAAAAACTTAAAGCTATGCTTAAATATTTTTATTTAATTACAATCGTTTTTGTTTTTTTCTCAACATTTGTTTTTGCTAATATCAACTCTTCTGAAGTCAAAGAATTATCTACTGATTCTGCAATAGTTAAAGTTGATTCAAATGTTCACAATTCAGAAGTTGAATCATCTCAAGACGAAGAACATGAAAAAGGAGGCATGGAACCTTTATTTTTTATAATAATTGCACTCACTTTAGGAGCTGCAACACGTCATTTTCTGAAGAAAAGCCCAATCCCATACACTGTCTTATTATTATTAATAGGTTTAATTATTGGTATTGTATCAAGGCTTGGAGCTTTTAGTTATTATGCCTTAACCTTAGATGAAGCCATTAAATGGGCTGGGCATATTGACCCACATGTAATATTATTTGTTTTTTTACCTACTTTAATATTCGAAGCAGCATTTGCTATGGATATTCATACTTTCAAAAAAACAGCAACCAATTCTTTAATTCTTGCATTGCCAGGTATTTTAGTTGCCATATTCCTAACAGGGTTTTTAATGATTGGGATTAATTATTACGGAATTGGACTTTTTGGTTGGGATTTAAATATTGCTCTAATGTTTGGTGCTATTGTAAGTGCAACCGACCCTGTTGCAGTAGTTGCATTATTAAAAGAATTAGGTGTTAGTAAAAAGCTCTCAACATTAATAGATGGCGAGTCAATCCTAAATGATGGTACTGCAATTGTACTTTTTATGGTATTTTTTCTTGGAATTACTGGAGTTGTATTAGAAAGTTCTCCATTTGTTGAGTTTTTAAGAGTCGCTATCGGAGGATTATTAATAGGGATTATTATTGCAGTTATTACAATTGCATGGGTTAAAAAAGTTTTTAATGATGCTATGGTTGAAACAAGCCTTATCGTAATTGCCGCCTATCTGACATTTTATGTAGCTGAACATTTTCTTCATGTTTCCGGTGTTCTTGGTTTATTTGCTTTAGGCTTGGCAATGGCAAGCGTAGGAAGAACCAGAATCAGTCCCGAAGTTGAACATTTTCTTCACGAATTTTGGGAACTAGCTGCATTTATAGCAAATACATTAATTTTTGTTATTGTTGGTGTTGTAATTGCAAACCAAGCAGTATTTACAGCAAACGACTTTATAATATTAGGAATTGTTTATGTTGGAATACACATAATTAGAGCAATAATGATTGCAATGTTTTATCCTCTAATGAAAAAATTTGGATATGGAATTACTCCAAAAGAATCTTATATTTTATGGTATGGAGCATTACGTGGTGCTGTTGGTCTAGCTTTAGCATTAGTTGTTGCCGGAGTTGATGATAAATATTTATCTCCTGAAATTAAAAATCAATTTGTTTTTTTAACTGCAGGCATTGTAACACTTACATTATTAATTAATGCAACTACAATTAAATGGTTGGTTAACAAGCTTGGAATGACTAAAATATCACCAGCAAAAGCATTAATGATAATTGGCTCAAACGAATATTTGAAACAAAGTACCGAAAATGCTTTGGAAAGGCTTAAAACAGACAGATTCCTAAGCAATGCCGATTGGAAAGCAGTTGAAAAATATTTACCAGAAGAATCTCATATTCACTACGATAAAACTTTAAAAATAGATACAGTTGCCGAAATGCGTAAAAGAGTTCTTGAGAAAGAAAAAAGCAGTTATTGGTATCAATTCAAAGAAGGAATGTTAAGCTCCTCAGCTGTTAGAACTCTTTCAGGAAGTATTGACGAAATGATGGATTCAGAAGGAATTATGTCTCTTGCACACAGAAAAGATTTAGAAGATTTAATGAAAACCCCATCGTTTTATAAAATTCTGAAACCAATCCCTCTTTTAAATACTATCGGACAACGATTCTTCTTTGATAGACTTGCCAAAGGATACGATTGTGCAAGAGGATTTGTAGAAGCACAAGATGAAGTCCTAAAACTTGTCGAAAGCATGTATAGAAGCTATGCAGGCGATAAAGAAAACACTGATCACTTAACTAAAATTGAAGAAGAAATAAATGAAAATAAAATAGAAGGATTGACTTTCTTAAGAAACTTGAGAAAAAACTATTCTGATATTTATAATGCAATTACTACAAAACATGCTATCAGAACATTATTAAACTATGAATTAAAAACTGTTGAAAGACTTGTCAAAAATGGTCGAATTGATTCCGGAGAAGCCGAAAAATTAACAGAACATATTGAAGAAAGAATGAAAAAACTTATGGATTCTTCAATAAAAGTAAAAGTTCTCGAAACATCTGAATTAATTGCCGAAGTTGAATGGTTCAGCGACTTACCTTCAAATGTCAAAACCAACTTGAATAAAATCATACAAAAAAAGCATTATAATGTTGGCGAAACTTTAATTAAACAAGATTCTAAAGAGGATGGTTTGTTTATTATTTCACGAGGAACGGTTAAAATTACCATCGGAAATGATGCAATTGATACTTTTGGACAAGGAAGTATGGTTGGTGAAATGGCAATTTTAACTAATAATCCAAGAACAGCAACAGTAATAGTAGAATCACCAGTTACTGCATTATGGATTTCAAATCAGAATATTTTAAATCTTATAAAAGAGTCACCAATTATTGAAGAAAAACTTTGGGATTTAGCTTCAAAAAGATATGCTGAAAATTTTCTTCGCACAATTGAACCATTTAATATTTGGAAGCCAAAACAATTTAATCGATGGATTTCTGCAGGAAAATCAATAAAAATTAATAGTAAATCATTAGAAGAATTTAGCAATAACTATTGTATCCTTGTAAATGGCGAAATTGAAACAAAATCTGGCGATACAATTAAATCACCTGCTATTATTTCTCCTGAAAATGCGGTTGTGAAATCTGAAATTCGTATGTTTATTGGCGAAAAAGCCTAAATATTTTTGATTCTTAAATACTTATAATTTTGTCAACCACCGAAACATACGTCAAAACTCCTTTAATGGAGCAATACAACAAGATAAAGGCTAAACACCCCGAAGCAATTCTATTATTCCGTGTTGGCGACTTTTACGAAACCTTCGATATCGATGCAGTTAAAACTTCCGAAATACTCGGAATTACATTAACAAAAAGAGCAAATGGCTCGGCATCTTATGTTGATTTAGCCGGATTTCCTTATCATGCACTGGAAACTTACTTGCCAAAATTAGTTCGTGCAGGACAGCGAGTTGCAATTTGCGAACAACTTGAAGACCCAAAGTTGACAAAAAAAATAGTAAAACGTGGTGTTACCGAACTTGTAACTCCTGGAGTTTCATTCAATGATAATGTACTGAACCATCGCGAAAATAATTTTCTAGCATGTGTTCATATTGAGAAAAAAATTGGTGGAATTGCATTACTTGATATTTCTACAGGCGAGTTTTATGTTGCCGAAGGAACAATTGAATATATTGACAAACTTTTGCAAACATTTCTGCCAAAAGAAGTTCTTTTTGAAAGAAAAAAGAAAGAAGTTTTTATTGAATCATTTGGAAATAAATTTTATACTTTCCCACTCGAAGACTGGACTTTTGGCGAAGAAACAACTTACGATAAACTTTTAAAACATTTCGAAACACAATCGCTAAAAGGATTTGGAATACAAACGTTAAAATACGGAACAGTTGCTGCAGGAGCTATTCTTCATTATTTGGATTTAACCCAACACAATAATGTTCAGCATATTACAAAAATATCCCGAATAGAAGAAGACAAATTCGTTTGGCTCGATAGATTCACAATCAGAAATTTAGAACTAATATATCCATTGCACGAAGGCGGAAAAAGCTTTATCGACATTATTGATAAAACCCTTTCGCCAATGGGTTCTCGTCAATTGCGAAAATGGATAATGCTTCCTTTAAAAGAAGTAAAACAAATAAACGATCGCTTAAATGCTGTCGAATATCTCATTAATAATGATGAGTCAAAAAAATTAATCGAAAAAAACATTCGACTGATTGGCGACCTTGAAAGAATAATCTCAAAAATTGCAGTAAGCAGAGTTAATCCTCGCGAAGTAATTCAGTTAAAAAATGCTTTAACAGCCATAGTTCCAATAAAAGAATTGTGTGCAGAATCAAAAAATGAAACTCTTATAAAAATAAGTGAACAACTAAACGAGTGTCAGCTAATTAGAGAAAGAATTGAGCGAGAACTAAATAACGAAGCCCCAATATTAGTTAGTAAAGGAAATGTTTTCAACGAAAATGTAAATTCCGAACTTGATGAACTTCGCAAACTTCAACACACTGGCAAAGACTATATCTTACAAATCCAGCAACGAGAAAGCCTGAGAACAGGAATTACATCATTAAAAGTACATTTTAATAATGTTTTTGGATATTATATTGAAGTTCGTAATACTCACAAAGATAAAGTTCCGCCCGAATGGATTAGAAAACAGACACTTGTAAGTGCCGAAAGATATATTACAGAAGAACTTAAAGAATATGAGACCAAGATTTTAGGAGCCGAAGAAAAAATAAGTGCTATTGAAAATCAATTATTTACCGATTTAGTACTAACAATTTGCGATTATATAATTCCTATTCAACTAAATGCACTTAAAATTGCCGAACTCGATTGCTATAACTCTTTTGCAACAATCTCAAAAGAAAATAAATACAACCGTCCCGAAATAACAGACTCAGAAGTTCTTGAAATTAAAAATGGACGACATCCAGTAATCGAAAAGCAACTCTCATCTGGCGAAAAATACGTTCCAAACGATACATTTCTGGATTGCTCTTCACAACAAATTATTATTATTACAGGGCCCAATATGTCGGGAAAATCAGCTCTATTGCGACAAACAGCATTAATAGTAATAATGGCACAAATTGGTTGTTATATTCCAGCCGACTCAGCAAATATTGGAATTGTTGACAAAATATTTACTCGTGTTGGAGCATCAGACAATATTTCGTTAGGCGAGTCAACATTTATGGTAGAAATGAATGAAGCAGCCAGCATTGTAAATAATTTATCTGAAAAAAGCCTAATATTGCTTGATGAATTAGGTCGTGGAACCAGTACTTACGATGGAATTTCTATAGCGTGGGCTATTGCTGAATATATACACGAGCATCCATTGTATAAAGCTAAAACAATGTTTGCAACACACTATCACGAGTTGAACGAAATGGAAAACAGCTTTAATCGCATTAAAAACTATAATGTTTCAGTAAAAGAACTTGATAATAAAATTATTTTTTTAAGAAAATTAAAAAAAGGAGGTAGCGAACATAGTTTCGGAATTCATGTTGCACGAATGGCAGGTATGCCAAAAAGCTTAATCAAAAGAGCAGAAGACATTTTAACTGAACTAGAGAAATCTCACGATAAGAATTCATTATCAAAACCGATAGAAAACATTTCAAAATCACATGAGGGTTATCAATTAAATTTTTTTCAACTAGATGATCCTATATTATCAAACATACGAGATTCCATACTCAACATAGATATAAACAATCTAACTCCAATTCAAGCACTTAACCATTTAAGCAAAATAAAAAAAATGTTAAAACCATAACGTTTTTAAAAAAAATATTCTGATTTTTTGATTTTCAATATTTTATTAATTATATTTGTAAACAAAATTATTCCTTAGTATAATAAGAAAACTAAAAAATTAAAGGTATGAAAACAAAAAACAGAACAATCAGAAAACTTCGAAATGTAAACGATGAAGAATGGAAAGCAATTTCTATAACTGAAAATATGTACGAAGTTAGTAATTATGGGAGAGTTAAAAGCTATTTCTATAATAAAGTTGATGGCAGAATTATACAACCTGGAGTCATCAGAGGTTTTTTAGTTGTTAATTTAAAAGTTGACAATAAAACAAAAACTCATTATGTACATAAGCTTGTTGCAGAAGAATTTGTTCCAAAAAATAGCAAAGACGATACAGTTGTTATTCATTTAGATTGGAATAAAGTAAACAATCATTATCAAAACCTTCAATGGACTAATCGTGATGAAAGTTATAAAAGAATTCATTCTCGTTTATTAGATGATAGACGTACTAAAGGTAGAATTGTAACAAAATCTAAATTAACTGCTGAAGACGTAAAAATCTTAAAAACCATGCTTAATCGTGGTGTAAGACAAAATGTAATAGCCAAGCTATTCTGTATTAGCGAGATGCAAGTTTCAAGAATAAAAAGAAATCAAAATTGGTCTGATATTGAAGCAATGGACTATGATTTTGGACATAAAAAAGGTTAATTTTTATTTTAAATAATCTTTTGATTTATTCAAAAAAAGATTATTTTTGCAGTCCCAAAAAGTTGCGGGAGTAGCTCAGTTGGTAGAGCACGACCTTGCCAAGGTCGGGGTCGCGAGTTCGAGTCTCGTCTCCCGCTCAACAAAGTTCTTTAAATGCCCGGGTGGCGGAATTGGTAGACGCGCAGGACTTAAAATCCTGTAATCATTATGATTGTGCGGGTTCAATTCCCGCCCCGGGTACGTGAAAGCTGAGATTTTATCTCGGCTTTTTTTGTTTATTTCTAAATATATATTTTTTCTGAATTAAAAATCATTATGGTTTCTAATAATTAACAACTATTTTTGTACGACTTTACTTAATTAATTAAATGACAAAAACCTCTCACAAAATATTTATTTTTTCTCTAGCATTAATCGTAGTTGCAACGCTTGTTTACCTTTACTACATTGGAATTTCTTTTTACAAAGTCAGTATCGAAGAACGCTTTTTTCATCCAGATTATTCAACATTAAAGCCAAGTGGAGCAATTGGTCATGGTTTAGGAATATTAGGTTCTTTTTTGATGTTACTAGGAGTTATTACTTATATGCTAAGAAAAAGATATAGAGTATTTCATCGTTTTGGGTTATTAAAGCATTGGCTTGAATTTCATATATTTCTATGCACATTAGGTCCAATGCTAGTTCTTTTTCACACTTCATTCAAATTTGGTGGAATAGTTTCTATAAGTTTTTGGAGCATGGTCGCTGTTTTTTTAAGTGGAATTGTTGGTCGATTTATTTATATTCAAATTCCACGTACAATCGAAGGTAGAGAGCTAAGTTTAAACGAAGTACAATGTCTTAGAGGCAACATTGATTCTGCTTTAAATAAAATCACATCCTTGAGCCAAGATAGCATATTGTCAATTACTGAATTAACACAAAACTTAAAAACTTCTGCTGACTTTATTAAAACATATTTTGAAGATCAAAAAATAATACGAAACGTAAAATCATTACTTACAAAAAGCAACACAAATAAAGGAGATTTTAAAACTGTTGTTAATATGGTAAAAAACGAAATTTCACTAAACAGGAAAATTGCAAGACTCGTAAAAATGCAGAATCTTTTGAAATATTGGCATGTGGCTCACCTCCCATTTGCTTTTGTAATGCTAATTGTAATGATTATTCACGTAGTTATTACAATTTTATTTGGTTATAGATGGATATTTTAAAAAATGGAAATTTTACTTGAAAATATAATAATTTACTCTTCAGTTGCTTTGCTTTGCATTCTTGCTGTTTTCTTTTACTTACGTTCACAAAAGAAAAAGTCAAAAATTGTTGAACAGAAAATTATTAAAGCTAAAGAAGATGGACTTTACGAACCGGTATCGCTTCATCCTGTTGTTAACATTAATAATTGTATTCAAACAGGAGCATGTATTGCAGCTTGTCCTGAAAAAGATATTTTAGGAATTCAAAACGGAAAAGCAACAATAATAAACGCATCAAGATGTATAGGTCATGGTGCTTGTTTTCACGCTTGTCCGACTGAAGCAATTACGCTTTGTATTGGAACCGAAAAACGAGGAGTTGATTTGCCTCATGTAAATCAAACTTTTGAAACTAATGTTTCGGGAATTTATATTGCTGGGGAGTTAGGTGGAATGGGATTAATCAAAAATGCTGTTGAACAAGGCAAACAAGCAGTAGAAAATATTAAAAAAGCACTTGATAAAAATCACAATGCAACTTATGATTTGATTATTATTGGTGCCGGACCAGCAGGAATATCTGCCTCATTAACAGCAAAAAAGCACAATTTAAATGCAATTGTTTTAGAACAAGATACTTTGGGCGGTACAGTTTTTACATTTCCAAGAGCTAAAATTGTAATGACCTCTCCAATGGATTTGCCACTTTATGGAAAAATTAAATTGTATCAAACAAGTAAAACAGAACTACTTGATTTATGGCAAAATGTAATTAGCAAAAACGATATTCAGATTAAAGAAAATTCTAAAGTTGAATCTATTAGTTCTGAAAATGGATATTTTAAACTTGAAACCTTAAATGGAGAGCAATATACCTCTAAAAATATACTCCTTGCAATAGGTCGTCGAGGAACTCCAAGAAAGCTTGACGTGCCAGGCGAAAATCGTGAAAAAGTTGCCTATCGTTTATTAGAACCTGAAATTATTAGCAATAAAAACATTATTGTTGTTGGAGGAGGCGATTCTGCCATTGAATCAGCTTTATTACTTGCAGAACAAAATAAGGTAATTTTATCGTATCGTAACGATGTTTTTAGTCGCATCAAACCAACAAATAGTAACAGAATAAACGAGGCAATCGAAAAAGGAATAATTGATGTAAGATTAAATACCAATCTTGTTTCAATCAACAATGAAGACGTTGATATAATGGATACTAAAGAAAATAATCAATACAATATTAAAAACGATTTGGTATATATCTTTGCAGGAGGCGAGCTTCCTACACAGTTTTTACAAAAAATTGGAATTCAAATCACAAAAAAATTTGGTGATGCAATTTTGAAGCATTAAAAAAAATGTCTGTTACAAGGGTTGTACATATAATTATATTTTTATTTTTCGGAGTGAATTGTTTTGCTCAAATTTCTCCTGGCGATTTGTCCAATTCTCATAGTCATTTAGAAGGAATTTCACATTGTACTCAATGTCATATTTTAGGCGAAAAAGTATCGAACGATAAATGCCTTAGTTGTCATAAAGAAATAAAAGAACGAATTAATCTGAAAAAAGGTT
>MEND01000235.1 GCA_001768975.1 Bacteroidetes bacterium GWA2_31_9
TGAAGGGCAAAAAGTTATTTCCCGATGGAACATTCGTTCTTTCTTTTAGAATCTCAAATTTATAATTCGCATTTACTAATTGAATTTTCGCCTTTATTCTTTTGTAATAGATTAATTTTCAAATTATCTATTTATTGACCAATATCAATTATGTTATTATATTTATATGTTATATTGGTTTTATGTTATCATTTCCTTATTTTATTATCTGTTTATTCTATCTTATTTATTTGTTATTGGTTTATGTTTGCTTTATGTTATTATTGTTTTAATATTATTATTTAATATTGCTTTTACTTTATTATGTTTTAATATATTTATTGTTTATTTTTATTGTCTTATATTGTTATATATTTATTTACTTTATTTTTCTTTATGTTATTATTTATATTTAGCATTATATTAAATTGTTATTTATAATTATTTGTATATTTGTAATATGTTAATATATTTGCAAGAAAAAGATTCTTAAAAAGCAAAAAAATGAAAATTGTATCAATAGCAAATCAAAAAGGAGGAGTAGGGAAGTCGTTAATTACTACTTTGCTTGCTCAGGCATTAAGTCAGAATTATAAAAAGAAAATACTTGTTATCGACAGCGACCCACAGCAAAGTATAACAGAATTAAGGCGACTACAAAAACATAAGGGAATAAAAGAATTTTCTTATCCTATTGAAAGTTGCGATATTCTTAATATTGATTCAATACTTAAACAATACTCAAAAATGGATATTGTTTTTATTGACATGCCAGGTCAATTATATGACCTTAAAGGGAACTTAACAAATGTTATGGACTTTCTTTGGCTTGTTGATTATATTTTTATACCTATTCAAGCCGGTAAAACAGAAATTATGTCGAGCATGGAATATTACAGCAACCTTTTAAAAGTTAAGGAAACAAAAGAAAAAAATAAAAAACATCTTGATATTAAGTTTTTTGTTAATCTGTATCAAAATAATAATGATTACAAAGGCTTGGATACATTACTTGAAGCAGGGAATTATCCAGTTATGCAAAATAAAATCAAAAAATCTGTTGAATACGAACGAAGTTTATCTTCTGAAATATCATTACTAAAAACATCTAAAACAACTATCTATAATGAACTTACTTACTTTGTAGATGAGTTTATTAAATGTGTAAATTTGTAATATGTTTTTATGCAAAATTGTTAATATATTAATTTGTCAATATATAAATATAATAATATGGAAAAAGATAAAAAATCAGATAGTGGCTTCAAAAAAGGGAATATTGATGCCGCGTTACTTACATTTATAAAAGAAAAAAACATTGGAGAAATCCACGAATCACAAGAAGTAATTAAGGAAGAGCCAGAAGTAAAAGTAAAAGAAAAGAAAAAAATAGTTGAAAAAGTAACAGCTACGAAAGCCACTAAAAAGGAAAAAAAAATTAACACAGTTTCTTCTACTGAAAATGCTGCAATTATTATAAAAGCTTCAAATTACAAAACCTTAAAATTTAAGTCTATTAGCGAAAGCATTGCCATGAAAACAATTATTTCAGAGTTGTTTCACGAATCCCGAAAGTTGAAGCTTAATATACAAGAAATGCAGGATTATATTATTTCTAAAAGGGCTGAAAAAGGAAGGTTAATCACTATTGATAAAGACTTGAATAAAGAAATTTTACTGCAAGCATTAAAACTCGATGCAACTGGAAATGGATATTTGAATTACCTACTCAGTATTAGTCTGAAGTAAATTATACTGAACAGGTGCTAAATTAAAGCATTATAAAAGTTTTGGACGAAATATATGTCGTACCTACGGCACTAAAACAACAGGAAAAAAATGCTACAATTTATCCCGTTTTAAGTATAACTATCGTTTTAATTCGTTAAATATTTAACCACCGTTTTTCTATCTCGTTTTTTCATTCTACAAAAAATATCACATTTTTCTTTTACATTTCTTAAACCTGCTTGAACTCGTTCTGAAATTCTAATTTTTTCTTGCTCTGCTATAGTGCTAATTATTGAAATTAATCCATCCTTAAATATCCCTGTAGAATCAAAATAAGGCTCTTGAAACGACTTAAACCTTACAGCATAGGAGTCATGGTTGTTTTAAAAAAGATATGGTTTTAAATGCACCTGAACGACTTAATCGGTCTAATGACCAAAATAGAAGCAAATCAAAATTTGAAATCAATAAGATTTAAGCGGAAAAGTGTGAAAAACGGTAGGTTTTTCGCAAAACTATAAATTTTTTCTCCCTTAAGTTTGAAAAAGTTCTTTGAATCGGAATTTGTGCATTTTTTTTCTTGTAATAAATAGTAAAAAATTAACAGAATTTTTCTATTTTTTACTAATCAAAAATACGGCTAGTGGGTTAAATCAAACTTATTAATTAGAAATGATTAAAGTAAGTCTTTGAGCTAATTAATGTGTTTGATTTGGGTAAAAACCACCTTTTATCCGAATATTGATACACTTTATTGAATTTTTTATTTATGATTTAAAACCACTTTTAATCCGAATTTTCAGATTCAAAACAAAAGCACCAAAATCAGTATGTATCTGTATATATGAACATTAATAAGTCCAGTAGAATATAACCAAATTTTGAAAAGTCAGCAAAAATGTGATAAAAACCACTTTTCATCAGAGTTTTATACTATTCTAATAATCAGCATAAGTAGTGCATCTAAGAAAACGGTGTATTTTTAGAAATACAAAATTTCAATTTTCAAAAATCAAATAAATCTCAAATTACAATTACCTAAAATCCAAATGGTTTTGAAAATTGGAATTTATTTGACATTTATTTTTTGTTTTTTGGAGTTTTCTTACTAACACTAAGTTAGGAGAGGGCGGGTCTTGATAAAAAAACCGATTAATAAATTCCAGAATTTCTTAATTTCTACTCTTCCGATTATCTGACTTTGAGCTATAAATCAAAAAAAAATATGTGATTATTTAAGCGAATTAAAATGTTTTATTTTGGCAAAAACCACCTTTTATCCGAATACTGATACGCTTTATTGAATTTTTAAAAAATTAAAAACCACTTTTAATCCGAATTTTCAGATGTAATAACATACACACTAAAGTCATTATCTATCTGTATATATGAATATTAATAAGATATATTAAAAACAACCAATTTTTTAATATTCAGCAATAATAGGGAAAAAACCACCTTTCATCAGAGCTTTTACTATTCTAATATTCTGCATATTAGTAGGAGAGGGGAGGGACTTGATAAAAAATCCGATTAATAAATGATAAAAAATTGACAGAATTTTTCTATTTTTTAATTTCCAATCTGGCATTGAGCGATAAATCAAACGTATTAACTAGAAAAATTAATGTAAGTATTTGAGAGAATTAATGTGTTTGATTTAGGGAAAAACCACTTTTTATCCGAATTTTAAGTAGAAATAAAAAAATTGTATTTCTCTGTTTACCTGAGTATTAATAAAAACATACAATCATAAACTAATATTTAAAAATCAAGTATAATGGGTAAAAAACCACCTTTCATCAGAGTTTTATACTATTCTAATATTAAGCATAAGTAGGAGAGGGGTGGGGTGACGTAAATCACATATACTTTTTTTTTGCTTTCGTTCTATTTTATTTTAATGAATAAGGTAATAAGGTTTGTTTTTGAGGGAATTTATATTTCTACTAAGGTTTTAAATAATCAATAAGTTTTTTAAATACCTTATATTTAATAATTTAACCTTAGTAGAAATATTTGCCAGCTAATGACCAACCTTATTAACCTTATTAAATATAGAACGAACATTATTTTAAAAATACTCCGATTTACGTCACCCCAGGAGAGGGGGCAACTTTATAAAAAAGTGTCAGAATTTTTCTATTTTTTAATCTCCAATTATCTGACATTTAGCGATAAACCAAACTTATTAAAAGAAGAAATTAATGTAAGTATTTGAGCAAAAACCACCTTTTATCCGAATTTTACTTTCAGTAATTCAACTGTAGCCATTAAATCGCAAGTCTCGCAGATTTATGGTGTAAATAAAAAAGATGATATAGCTCAATGTTTTACACATATAAGTCTGATTATGTGGGATTTGCTGATCTAAACATTGAAAACTCGCCCGGCGGAAGATAATTTTTCTTATTTGCCCTCGCTTTTTGTTTTTTTGTTTTGGTTCTCGGAAACTGACAAAGTGTCAAACTTTTCCTTATAAATTCTTTTGGGAGGGTATCAATCAAATTTTGTGAATATTTAAAAGAAACAAAAGTTTAATTAATTTTAAGGTTAGCTGAAAGTGTTGCTACTAAAGAGTTCCAGAGTGCTAATAACCACTAACTATCCGATTATAACCACCTTCTATCTGAATTATTCCTTCTTATAACCACTTTTTATCTGTTTTAAACCACTTTTCATCATTATATAACCACTTTTTATCATGCTATAAAAACCTTTAAAAAATTTGGTGGTTATGTTTTTTGTTTTTAGATTTGTAATAAAAAAAAGATGTCGTCAAACAATGCAAATATAGTTAAAGTTGACAATATCCTAACAGAGGCTCGATATACATTAAGTAAGCTCGAAATGGATATTTATTTTGTTATCTTATCATTTATGTCGGAAAAAGATGATGAGAAAACTCTTTACAGAATAGATATTTCTGAACAAGAGAAACTTACAGGCAATAAATGGCATATACGACAGGTTCGTGAAGCAACAAAAGGTTTATTATCGAAAGTAATCGAATTTTATGATTATGAAGATAATTATATTCAAGCTTCATTTATCGAAATGGCAAAATATATAAATAAAAAAGGCATAATTGAGATTAAAGTAACTCAGGCTTTAAAGCCTTTTTTGTTGAATTTAAAAAGCAGATACACAACATTTCAGCTTGTAAGCTCTTTAGCATTAACTTCAAAATTTGCCAAAAGAATATATATGCTTTGCTCTCAATGGAAATCGACCGGAATTACAAGAAAGTACAAAATTGAGGAATTAAAATATATGCTGAATTTAATTGATACCGAAACCAATAAAGAACAATTAAAAAACTGGTCGCAGTTTAAAGAAAAAGTTCTGGATTTATCGGTAAAGCAAATAAATACATATACCGATTTAAAAATAAATTACCGACTTGAAAAAGAAGGGAAAAAAATTACTCATATTATTTTTGATGTAGAAAAAACCGACGCATCGCAGCAAATAATTGATTTTTCGATAACAGAAGAAACATTAGCTTTAAAAGAAAGAATCATAAGCAAATATAAATTGCGTAAAGACCAGGCAGATAAAATACTAGCAAATAACGATATTCCCACAATTAAAAAATTACTCTACGATATTCAATTAAAAAATGCTAATGGCGAAATTAAAAGCATTGGAGCTTATTCGGCTAGTGTTTTTAATGTATAGTACTATTTCAAAAGCTCTGTTAATTTTAAAGTGGTTACATGCTATTAAAAGGTTTTTATTTTTGGAAATACTTACAACCGAAAAATGGAGCATAGATGTGATGAATATCCCTTAAAAAGTTTTATAGTACAATTTTTTCGAATATGTATTATTTATAAACAGTCTATTTAAAAACAAAAATCTTATTCTTATGAGATTTTTTATAAATTATTTAGCTAAAAAGTTTTTATACCATTGCTAAAGCCATTGTTTTATGGCTTATCCAAACTTTAACTATTTGCTATTAAATCAATAAATTTCTTTGTATAATCAGAAAGAAATAGCGGTATATTTAGCAAACCTTCACGATAATGCAGATTTTTTAAAGAGTATCTGATACGTAATGCCGGTTGGTGCTTTTGATGGTACATTGTTAAACTTCTGCTTTTTACATTTTCATCGCTTTTAACTTCAATAGGAATAATATTATTATTGTGTTGCACTATAAAATCTATTTCAGCCAAATTTCCTGATGTCCAATAACGTGGAATATCTTCAAATTGAGAAATAATACTTTGCAGAATATAATTTTCAGTAATAGCTCCTTTGAACTCGGTAAACAACCGATTACCTTCGGAGTATGCCAATGGCGAAAGCCTCGACATTCTTCGTATAAGTCCCACATCCATTGCATATAGCTTGAATGCACTTAAATCGTCGTAAGCTGAAAGTGGAATGGCTGGTTTTGTTATTTGTTTCACTTTATAAGCCAAACCCGAACCAATAAGCCATTGTATGGCATCTTCATAGTCTTTAGCTCTTGCTCCTTGTCGAACAAGTTGATAAACAAATTTTTTGTTCTCCCTTGCTAATTGAGTAGGCATTGAATCAAAAACCAAGGTTATTTTTGCAATATCTTTCATTATGGGATGTTTAGAAAAATCACCTTTGTATGCAAGCAGTAAATTTTCTAATATTTCGTCACAGTTATTAAAATTATTGGATTGATTAAATTCTTTTACAACAGCAGGAAGCCCACCTGTAATCAAATATTTTTTAAAATTATCAACCAGAGTGTTAAAAAAATATGCAGGAAGTTCTTCAATTGAGTTAATTTGATTCAAATAATTTGCTGCATTTTCGTCCCAATTTGGCAACACTTCACTAAAACTCATTGGATACATTGATAAAAATTCGACCTTGCCAACCGGAAACGAATGTCCTGATTGTAAAAGTATGCCAAGTAGCGAACCGGCAGAAATAACGGGAATATTAAGGTTACTTTCTGCAAAATATTTTAATGAATTTAAAGCTTCCGGACATTCCTGAATTTCGTCAAAAATCAGCAATGTATTTTCATCTATTTGCTTGCCACTGATAAGTGACAGCGAATTTATGATTCGCTTTATATCCTTATTTTTTTCAAAAAATTCATTTAACTCAGGATGTTCATCAAAATTCAAATATATATAATTTGAGAAGTGATTTTCGCCAAACCATTTCATCATATATGTTTTGCCAACTTGCCTTGCTCCACGTATTATAAGCGGTAATCTGCTTGGTTTATCTTTCCAGTTTATTAGTTGTGTTTGAATAGTTCTATACATAAATAAGTGCCAATAAATGTAAATATTTTGCAATATTAATACTTATAATTGTAATATTTGTATTTATTGCTTAAAATAAATATGTACATGGCTACATAGTGTTTGTAAGAAAACTACAAAAAACAAAAAACAAATGTCAAACAAATTCCAATTCTCAAAACAGTTTGGATATTAGGTAATTGTAATTTGAGATTTATTTGAATTTTGAATTTTGGTATTTCAAAAAATAAATTGTTTTCTTAGACACACTACATAGTGTCTCTTAGAAAACTCCAATAATTTCTGGGTTTGAAAACAGTTGTTTCGACAAAACTCAACACATCGCATTTACATTCGTAATACCGATTGCACAACTTGTTCCGATTTTTCGGAATTCAATATAGCCCAATTTCATTGTACTATTTTCGTAACGTCTCAATAACAACTTGGAAAAAGTCATTTTGAACAATCGAATAATAGAACAAAGAATGAAAAATAACGAAGTAAAACCCACGATACGACAGTGTTTTCTTTAATTCACCTCGTTGGATAATATCTTTTATTGCACATCCATTGTTCAACATAAGCTATCCAATGGGGTAAAAAATTCGTTTTTCAAATGTTCAAATGTTCTATTGTTCTATTGTTCAAAAAATAAAACTAACTATTGAGAACTTACCTATTTTCATAGCCTGTACCGATAAAATCGGTATAGCATCGGCATTATACAAAATATTAATTGACCTATTTTATAAATTAAAATGGTATAAACTCTTTATTTTTCAAATTTTAATAAGTAATTTATGATATATTTATGTCTTATAATAAACGTTATGTTAAATAGATTGTTTTTAATTGCTGTAAAT
Source organism: Bacteroidetes bacterium GWA2_31_9 (assembly GCA_001768975.1). Lineage (GTDB taxonomy): Bacteria > Bacteroidota > Bacteroidia > Bacteroidales > GWF2-33-38 > GWA2-31-9. The sequence continues at coordinate 7,823 of MEND01000235.1, forward strand.
AAGCGTATTACGTAAGTGCGTTTTCCTGTTTCTCAATTAATTTTATTATTTTCAAACAACTGTTTAGTTATTCCATTGTGTTAACAAATGGAATGTAAATATATGTAATACCAATTGTCAATAGTTTAAAAATTTGAAAATATTGTTATTCTATTTTTGAGGAATTTATAATAAAATTTGATTATAATTTCAGCATTATATATTTTTCTTTTTTCTTGAAAAAAAAGAAACAAAAATTCAAGACAAAAAGAATGCTCATCCGCGCTTTTTGTCGGGCCACCGCACCGCTTTGAATAAAACCTCAGGTTTTTTATCTTTTTGACTTTTATTTAAAGCCCTTTCCCAAAATGAATAAAGTAAGGGCGTTTGTAATATGTGCTGATTAATAAAAACACGTCATTGATTATGTTTATGTTATGCGTGAGTTAAGTAAATTGTAATAGTTCAGATTTCCACGTTAATAAATTAATCTGCTTTTCTGAATTCTACTACAGGAATTTTATTTATTGCCAATGATAATTCAATCAATTTTTTTAAAGTATAATTGAAATTTCCATTCATTATTTGTGAAATATAACCTTTTGTAACCCCAAGTTTTTCGGCAAGTTGAGTTTGTGTAATACCTTCGTTTTGAATATAATCAGATACTTGTCGATATATTTCGTTTTGAATATTTTCGAACCAGTATTCAGGTGTTTTTAATAATTCTTCTTTGCTTAACATAGTCTGTTTTTTTAGTTGTTTAACTAAAATTATCCTTCTTCAAATTCATCAAATTCGCACTTACCATTAATAAGTAGCTTATGAATTTTAAGCTTTCCACAAATCTCCTTTATTTCTTTTAACGCAAACTTATTCATTTTGTTTAGCTATAACTATACTTTATTATATGTTATACAACTTTATTTATATTTGTTAGCTGGAATAAATGTACAAAATTCTAATATTATACTATTCTTTTTAAAAAATACTAAATGTTTGATGTTATATATAAAACCTTTTTTCGTTTAGATGAGTTAAAGCCCCTACCAAAATTGAGAGTTAAACGTAGCCAGACTCGCTATAAATCTAATATTTTAAATTAGCAGAGGACTGGTATAATCCTTATAAACGGCAGTTTGTGCTGAAATATAACATGGAGGATGTGGTGAATTTGGTGAGGTTGAAGGGGCTGGTGGTGGGGTGAGGATTATGTTCTTAGAACCCTAATAACCTCTGCCAATAATACATCCAATTCTTTTTTGCAATCAATTTGTGTTTCATTTGGTAAACTTTCTGATTTTCTTATTTGTGAGTGAATGGAAGCATCTGATATAAACCTCATTGGACTATTCAATTGTTTCATTGAGTTTGTAAAGCTTCTTGAATTTCCATCTGATTTATAATTGTTGGCAACTGCATCAAAATTTGCACAAGAAAAAACTGGAGGAATATGGTCAATAATTGCTCTTACTAAAATCCCAACTGAATAATAACAGTTGTTTTGGTATGAAATATTTATTTCTTCACACAATCTTATTAATTTTTTTAAATCGAAATTTGAATTTTCAATATTTCTTAGCTCATTTATTCGTGATTGGTTAATATAAACTGAATTTCCACATGCTCCTGTTGATACTTTAAACAAATTGTTCTTATACCCAAAAACACCTTTAATATACTCTTCTGTAATATCTATTCCAAATTGAGATAAATGTGTTGGAATACCCCACATTTTATCCACTTTCCTGTAATAATCATCAATTTCATCTTTTGAATTAAAGTTATGTTTTGAAGTGTCATAAATTTTAACTTTATTTAATCTACTCAATCCATATGTTACACCTGAAAAAAAGAAAGTTTCATTGCCATTTTCATAAGCTTTTACAAATTCTTCAAGCTTATTTAATTTAAGCCCAGTAATTTTTATTGGTTTATTATCAACGTTTATATTTAAAACCTCATAAATAACATTATAAAGCATAAAATCATTTATTACTTATATTTTATAATAGGATTTATAAAAATGTACATAATCCATGCACCGACTGTCAGGTTTGTTATGTTTTTCATAAAGCCTTTAGTGTCTTTTGTTATTATTAAATACACAAACAAAAATATCACAACAAACCAATATAATGTATTATCTGTATTTGAAATAAAATTGCCAATCTTAGACAATAAGTTATTAAATTTATTCAATTTCATATTTTTAAATTGCAATAAGTATTAATAATAATTACTAACATCATTAGAAAAATCTTTTATCTGTATTCCTTTATTAAAATTTAAATAGGCTTTATCATCAATTTCAAACTCATCAAAATTGTATTTTTTTCTTAAATATGACAATGTTTTAGGATTAGGAATCCAATGCAAAAAATTTTCTATCATCAAATAATATGCATCTTTTGTTCTAACATATTTGGATTCAGCTTTTGTATCTATAATTTCAAAAAAATTATACTCATTTTTATTAAACTCAACTTCAACTATATCATGCTTTTCAATATTTATAATTTTAAGTATTTTTGAATCATAGATTAGTTTATAACCTTTACTTGTTTGAATATAATATTCATCTTTATTCTTAACTTTTAAAATAAAAGGAATTTTTTTTATATCAGGTAAAACTATTTCACAACTAGGCACCATTTGAGAATATAACGCTAACTTTTTTCCTCTTTTTTCAATACTTTTATTTTTCCTAAGTTCCTTAATTTCTATTATTGAGTCATTTTTTAGCTTTTCAATTGTTTTTTCAACAGTATTAATACTTAGCATAATATTTTTTCTTTCAACTACAGCACACAATATTCTATCTGAATAATCTAGCTTTGAAGATGTAAACAAACTAATATTTTCTGAATTGAAAAGAACCGTTAATTGTTCTTTGTTTAATAAAAAAAAACCATAATCATTTGGGAGTTCTCCTTTTGGTAAAAATAGGTCTTCTATAATAACTAAACGACCATTAGTTTTCAAACTTCTCTTTATATGATTGAAATTTAGCACCCATTCTGTAGGAGGAATTTCATGCAACACATTTGATAATAATACTATATCAAATTTGTTATAAGGAAGCTGTTCGCAACTTTCAAGTACATATGAGCCTATTAATTCCTTACGTAATTCAGATGCTTTATCTGTATCAATTTCTAAAGCAGTATATTTTATTCTATTTTTTAAATCAGAGTTATTTATCAAATTTCCAATTCTTCCACTACCAGCACCAAAGTCTAATAACTCAATATTATTATCATTTTCTAAGGATTTAATAAAAACTTCAATCTGAGGGTCGTTTGGGGCTATTGATTTAATTGATTTGGGCTCATTTAAACATTCATAAGTAAAATTAGCAAAATCCCTTTCATCAATAGAAATAATAAATTGTTGTAATTTTTCGAATATATCATTGTTTTTACCAAATAATTCTTCTATTGTAATACTCTGCAATTTATGTGATGGCGTGAAAATTTCATTATCTTTTACTAAATAAACTTCATTAGTATTTAATTGAGAAATAATATTAACAGAATGAGTTGCAATCCAAACCTGTCCAGTCCCCTTTGTAACAATTTCTCTTAGTTTATTAATAAATAAAACTTGAGCCTCTGGATGTAAACTTTTTTCAGGTTCATCAACAATGATTATTGAATCTTTTAGTGGAATATTTTTATTTATATCAACCAAATAAGATAAAATTCCATAAGCAAACAATGCTTTTTCACCTGGTGATAAATAATTAAATTCAAATTTTTTCTTATCTAAAGTAAGAGTAACTTCAACTGTACCTTGTTGATTAAAATTTTCATTGTAATGGATTTTTTTATTCAAAAATTGATTTACATGATCTATAATCTTATTAAAATCAATATAAATTTGGCTCTCCTCAAATTTTTTCTTTGACTTCAAGCATCTAATATTTTCTATTTCATATTTACGTGCAAAAGTTTGTAAATAGTTTATAAAATTTGAACTATTTAAATATTGAATTTCATTTACTTGTGGATTATTATTGTTCAATAAAATTTCAAAATTTTTATCTTGTATTTTGGAAAGTTCTTTAAATATATCATTGTCAATTCTTTTAATATAACTATTTATTTCATTGATAAAATTCTTTGTATTAGAGATTAATTCAGTTTTTAATATTGCAATTTGATTATTAATCTCTTTTGTTGAATTATTATTTTTTTGTCTAGTCTCTAAAGTTTTTAACTTTTTAGATTTTATAATTAAATCCTCACTTATACTATATCCATCAAAAGTTCCATTAAAAATACATTCAGAATGTATTGTTGCCAATTGTTCAATTAATTCAAGAATTCTAGATTTTCCTGCACCATTTTTTCCAACCAAAGCAACTACTTTACCAAAAGGCTTATCGGATATGTTAATAGGATTTAAATCCTTAAATGGTTTATCATAAACTAATTTAGATATTTTCATTATATAATTTTATAAATAATTCTTATTTGCTTTTAATTCTATTATAAGAAATTAAGTGCTTATAATTAGAAAATTAATATTATTTTAGCATTTCTTAAATAAATTTCCTTTTTTATATATCTACTCAATATTAATTTTATCAATCTCCCTCATAATCCTATCTGTTTCGGTAAGGGCTACAATAATTTTTTGATAATGCAGAATGTCTTCAAAGCTTAGTTTGCGGTTTTTGCGATCTTTGAGCCATTTTTGGGCTGGTTGGTAGCCTCCGATGTAGAAGCTCCAAGCTAGTTCGGGAACATTTGCAAAATATTGGGTTTCGTTAATAAATACATTTCCAACTATAACTTTGTCAAAGTTTTGAACTTTGACAAAGTTTGGTTTAATTACAACATTATCGCCATCCTCTGGGTATTGTGTAATGTATTCTTCCACTTTTGGCGATTCTAATAAATGAATTTGACGTATTTCGCCACCCAGTTTTACTAATTGCCAAAAAGTAGCAACATCTTTTGGATATGGAACTCTCGGAAAATCAATTTTCAAAAATTCTTTGTATTTTTCTCTGTAAGTTGGCGAGTGTAAAACAGCATATATGTAATCTAAAATATCAATTGGAGCAAATTTAACGGAAAGACCTAACAGGTTTTCAAAACCTGTTAGGTCTTTTTCGGGTGTAAATTGTAATCCTAGTTTTTCGGCAATTTGTTCCACAATTGCCATATTTAGATTTGGCATTCTATCTTTTTTCCCATAAAAATCCTCATTGTCATTTTCAGGGTAGAGATATAGAGGAAATGAATAAGTTTGAAAACTGTATAAATTCTTGTCAATTATATGTTTAGACAATAAAATGCTTTTAAAGCTATCAGTGTCAACAGTTGACCTCATTAAAGTTAAAAAATAATTATCTACAGAGAAGTTTTTAAATACGTTGAAATCTGCTCTTCTTAAGCTGTTTTTTAAGTAAGCAATTTTTTTAAAATCAAATATTTTATACTGATAAGTATATATATAATCACCTAAATTTGTAAAATTTTCTTTTTTAATTTTATCTTTAATTAAAAAAGATTTTTTATTTTCAATTTTTAGCAATTTAAATTGCTCATCGGTTTTATCACTTAGAATTTTAAATCGGTCTATTAATTCTTTTTTTGTTTCTGCAACAAAAAAATTATCCAAACCTGTTTCAACACCTGGTCCAAAAATTGAAAATAATTCATCAATTTTAAAACCTTTTTCGTAAGAAATAATTTCATCAAAATTCTTCTTAACAAAATAATAATTTGGTTTTGTAAATTCTAAGTTGTTCCATTTGATTGTTTTTAAAGAATTATCAATTAAAAAATCGTATTTAAACTCCCGTTTCCCTTGCAAATCGAAATGAAAAATTTTTCCTAAATCATTTTTCTTTTTCGTGTCATTTTTTACGAATATATTAATAGAAACTCCTTGCATAATATCAAAAACATTTTGGTCTGGCGAACCATCTGGGCAAATTTCTTTTTTCTTGGCATTCCCATGTAAATCAATAATATAGATTTTATCAAAGCTTTCTAACAAATGCTTACGCATTTGACGATGTATAATTCCATCAATGAAACTATTATTAGAAATATATGCCAAAACACCACTACCATTTTTATCAATAAAATGTTGCCCAAAACGAATAAACTTAATGTAATCATCAGAAAGTGGCTGTATGTTTCTTTCGTTTAAATCCTTTTTGTAATCGGCTGTTAATTTTTCAATCCATTCACTTTTATTTGAACTACTTACGCTATAAGGCGGATTTCCAATAACACACATTACAGGCGTATCACGTTTAATATGATTTGCTTCGTTGGCTTCGGAGCTTAACCAACCTGCAAACAATGTTCCTGTATCGGGGTGATGCTCTTCTAATGAGTTTGTTAGGTAAATATTAAATCGTTGGTCTTTTGTGGCTTTGTAGCCTGTTTCGGTTAATAGCATATCAAGTTTAAGATGTGCCATTGAGTACGAAGCCATTAAAATTTCAAATCCGTTTAAGCGAGGAATCAAATGCTCTTCTACATATCCGCTCCAAGCTCCTTGCATTGCTTTAAATTTATTGTTGTAAATGTGCTTTACAACTTCGGCAAGAAAAGTTCCTGTTCCGGTAGCAGGGTCTAGAATCTGAACTTTATGTACTTCAATTTCACGTTCAATTTCACGAGTTTTTGAACGCATATCGGCTGTTGCCTTTGTGTAATCTTTAATTTTGATTTTTGTTTTTGAAGTATCGGCTAATCCTTGCGATAAACCAAATTCTGATTTCAGAATATCGTCAACTGCACGAACAATAAACTTTACAACCGGCTCGGGTGTGTACCAAACTCCTCTCGATTTACGCAGTTTTGGGTCGTACTCTGCCAAAAAAGTTTCGTAGAAATGAATTATCGGGTCGTTTGCCTGTGTGCTTTTTCCGAAATTGTGTAACAAAGCATCTACATTTGTAGCTCTGAAAACATCTGCAAGATTGTCAACAGTGGTTTTTATACGCTCATCAATATCAAATCCGGCTACATATTGAAATAATTTCCTTAAAAATGGATTTGTTTTCGGTATTAGTTCGGCGGCTTCTTGTCGGCTAAAATTGTCTAATGTTGTGTCGTGCAATCGGGCAGCAAACATTCCATAAGCAAGGGTTTGTGCATAAATATCGGCAAAATCTTTTGGTGTTAGGTCGTGAATAAGAATGCTTTTGAAAGTGTCGAATTGCTGTTTAAGTGAAGTATTTTCCTGAGTTTCTTCGTCGGAAGTTATTGCTCGTTCCAAAATGTTTTGCAATAAACGAGCTTTAGCAGCCATCATTTCGGCGAGTTTTTTCGACGATTTAATGGTTTGTCCAATAAATGTACAGAAGTTTTGAATCAGGTTTGTGAATTCAGTAAAATTTTCAGGAATAGGTTTTATGCTATTGTTATCAATTTCGGCAATCATTATTTCACGAACCAACTCCCCATGCTGAAAAAATTGAAAGCAAATATTGTCGGTGATAATCAGATTATCAAGAGCTTTTTTGTATCGTGTAAATTGTTCTTTGAATTGCTTTGAATTTAAATCTTTTCCAATGTCTTTAGCTTCGATATATCCAATTGGAATTTTACTTTTAGTTATAACAAAATCGGGATTTCCACAATCTGTTACATTTGATGGTTCGTTTGTAATTTCAACTCCATTAACCAAGCCCCGAATTAACGATTCCAAATCGCTACGATAGGCATGTTCCCTTGATATTCCTGATTTAAAACGTTTGTTTAATTGCTCAAGATATTGTTGAATTGTCATTGTTTAGAATTTTCCATAAATATAGAACTTTCATTTAGAAAATTATTCTGTTTTATTTTTTTGGTGTACGACAAATTTCCCTTATTAAAAAAATTTTTTCTTTTAAAAGATATTTCTTTTACTTTTTTATCGAAAAAAGTAACAAAAACTCTTTATCTGTGAGAACTCACTCCGCCTACGGCTTCGCTCAGACAGCTCCCAGACAATAAGGAATAGTATTTTATGCTACGCAACTCTACTCTATGACTGAAATTAAAAAAAAGGAAATTTGACGTACACCCTATTTTTTTCCAAATCCGAAAATGATTTAAAAATTGGTTTTAAAATGTCGTTGGATGCATGGATTGATTCTTTTGATAGGTTTAGTATTTTTTTTCATGGTTGAAGGTTTAATAAGTTTTAACGGTTTATGTAAGTAGAGTGCGGGACTTTTACCACAAAACTTGATTTGAAAAACTAATGTTTGATTACCCACAAAAATGTCTTTGGAACACAAAACCCCGCCTATTGCAAATGTGCTGTTACTAGATGGTGTTCTTGTCCATTTTGTTTGCTCTCCATGCAACAGCTTGGGTATTATAATAAAATCATATTTGCCTACAAATTCGATTAATACTTTAAACCTTTTTCTAATTTGTCAAGCCGATTAATTAACCCAATGTCAGGGTTGTTATTTTTAAAAATGTGTTTTGCCCTACATTTTTTTGCCAACATTTTTAATATTTGTAAGTGTTCAGTCTCAGTTGCCTTATAATCAATGTTATAATTTAGTACTTCCAATGTGTCAGCAAGGAAAAAAGAATTTTTGTCTAAGGTGACAATGTAATTGTCAATTACCTCACGCCATTTTTTTGGTCTTTCGGCAATTATCAATATCATTAGTTCGTGTTTAATTAAACTATTAGATTCGAGCATCGCCTTATTTGTTAAAAGAGGTCCAATCTTAGCTGAATAAATATCATCTTTAAAAAATTTCACAACGTTTGTAGGCAAGGCAAGTAACACAGCCATTCTCTTTTGAATAGGGTCAGTAATATTAAAATCATCTTCGTCAAGATAAAATTTCGCTCCTTCAAATGCTACATTTCCATTGTCTGCAAGCATTGGAGCTAATACAATTAATAGTTTATTAATCTCATTCCATGCTTGAATGATTTTATTTAATAAATCTTTCTTTAGGTTAACGTCTGCGACAAAGTCGCTATTTCTAAGAGCCCTTGATGTTGCAGAAATTTGACGCATTAATACTAAAAAAGAATAATCTCTCATTACGGAATTGATAACTTGATGGTAGGGTCTGATTTGATTATAATTCTTGTCTTCATATTTGTCTTTTACTTCATCAGGTAAACCAGAAGTAATTACATTTTCACTAATTTTTGCTTCCTCTTTCTCTAAAGTAGGAATATCTGGATTCCATTTTATCGCTTTAAATGGATTTAAGTCATTTGGTATATTTACTTTACCTCTCACTATTTGTAAAGTTTCTTCTAAGTCCTTTCTAAGCACAATTAAAGCATCTTCCTTATTTCTATCTATTCCAGTATAAAACTCAATTATCTCAGGATAATCAATGTATTTTTTTTCACTATATATTGTTTCACGAAATTTTGTATTCATATTCATTCTTTGTGCTATAAAATAGAACACCCAATATGAATTCTTAAAATAGTTGGAATTCGAACCATAATTTCCAATTATTGAATTATCCTTTAATGCTGTTAAAAGATAATTTAAATCTAGTGTAATATAATTTTCATTACAGAACTTAGTTAACTCTTCTTTAAAGTATGTATCACTAAATTCAAAATCTTTCCTTAATACCAACAATTCACTTAAATAACCTAAAACAAAACTACAATCTTTTACATCAGGTTTTTTGTCGTGATAAGTTGGTAATTCATAATCTTGAAAAACACCATTTAATATTGTTTCTAATAATTTAGTCCTGTTTATTGGGCTGTATTCATTACCCATTTTGGAACATGCTTTTAAAATTGAAATGCAGTTTTTTACTGTTCTATGCATATTCAAGATTTCTAAATCTTTCGTAACCTTATTTAGAGTAGTTTCATAATCTTCAATAAATAATTTTGATTTTGCATATGTTGTAACGATTTTTCTTACATCACTTTGTGGTAAAGGCAGTAAATAGTATGAATTAAAATCTCTTTTTATTTCAACTTTATCATCCTCGTCTGATTTTAGAAAAAATTTATTGTCGAGTGTGTTTAATAGTATTAATGGAATGCTTTTAAACTCATCACAAATATTTTTTATCATTTGCATTATACCATGTTCTGCAAAACAAATCGAATCTAGTATTATGCAATCTACATTATTGATGCTTTTAAAATAATTGCTTTGAGTCTCATTAAGAATATCCTTTACTACTTTATGTTTTTTAGTTTTCTTAGAATCAATGTATATAAATGTTTTACCTGATTTCCATGCATTCAATTTTAAATAATGAGCCAATGAAGTAAGACCAAATTCAGAAGGTGCTTTTATTACAATATTATTTGGTTTATCAATGAAGGATTTTAAATCAATCCTATTTTCTTCATTTTTTGTAGGATTAGCTGGTATTTCACGTTTCGTACTAATAATTGGGTCAATCCAAACTGGGCTTTTCTCATTGTAAGTTTTAAGTGATTCATTTAAATCTTCTTCAAGTCGTTTCAGCACTGTATCTACTTCTTTAATTTTTTCGTTCGGATTAGTAAAAGGGGAAAATTTAGAAATAAATAAGTTAAGTTTTTCTTCTAGAATTTTTTCAAATTTTTCAACAGATTCAAAGTCAATGTAAATGCCGTTATCACTAATTTCAGACTTAAAATTTTTTACCTTCTTGTGTTGTTCTAAAATTTCCTCAATTTTGGGATTATTTAAATCCACATTTTCCTTGCCGAAAAAGAATAAAATTCTTGGAATTGAATTTTCAGAATCCTTTTTACGTTTTAAAGCATCAATAAATTCATGTTCAGTACCGCTACCAGCTTTTTTTGTTGGATGACCAAAGCGATTCTTCATTATTCCAAGAAAAATATCATAATTGGATTTTTTAATATACTCGTCAATAATTTCTTGACCATTTTGACCCATATCTGGTAAGACATCATATTCCCACATAAAGGGTTGAAAATTGATTCTAAGATGATTTGCTAAACCAGCATTTATTTTATCTATTACTGTTTTGCAAATCTCTCGTTCCTTTTCGCAATCACCTGGTGATGAAATAAAGCATTTATATATTTTTAGTGTTTCCATGGCTACTTAATTATTTGTTGAGTATTTCAATTGTCAAAATGTTTGATTAATGTTCGGCATTATATTTTTTGCCGTTCGTCTAATTGTTGCACTATCGTCAAATACGCTTGCTGCCAACGAATTGGCGGTTGCTGTTCGGTGGCAATTTCACCACGTAAGTTTTCACGAAGAACAAAGGTTTCAATATGCACGTCTCTGTCAAACGAGCCACTGTCCCGCCACTGACAGCAACCGCCTGTTCCCAACAGTGCTATTATTATTTAATCATTACTTTTTTTATTTTTTCCGTTCAAATTTTTTTAATTGTAAGTGACAACACCAACAAAAATCATATAATAATACACCAACAAAAAGAAGCCAAATAAATACTGTTTTTTTATTTTCAGAATCTATCCAAACAAGATTTACATTGCAATTGACTGATTCAGCTAACCAATCATCATTACAACCTTTTTCTAATTTAAGTTCAATGGCTTTGGATGTAAATTTATCACCCTTGAAATATATACCACATTTTGCTGAACCAACATTTTTAAAAGAAAAAGTGAATAACAATAAGGTTGTTATAATTGCAAATATTAACGATAAAATATATGAAAATGCCCATATTTTCTTTTTCTTGATGAAATTAATTTTTAATATATTAAATAAATTATGTAATAGAATTGTAAATATTATTAAAATAGTAAATTGAATATATAAATTAAAACTATGAAATAATAAATCTATAGAAAATGGTATCGCTCCGTGTATTAAAACTGCAACAATAAATCCAAGAAATTTTGTAATTATATCTTTAAAAAAGTTAAAATTCATACTATTTTTAATTAGTTACAGGTATATCAATAGGTTTAATTATATTTTTATTCGGTTTCGAATCTTTTGTTAAATCAATAATTTTTTCATCTGATACAATTCTTCTCTTTCTAAAACTGTCTATTAACCAAAATTTATAATAGCCAGGTAGAATTTTTTCACATGAAGGCGATGTTAATTTATTGTAAGACCTAGGATGTTTATTAAAACCTAGATAAAAATCATAATTAACCGTTAAGTTTTGAATTTGAATTTTATGACCTAATGAATCTTTTACTGCTGATATTTGAACAGGATAACCTTCACCATAATCGCAATCATTTTCATTATTGTTTGACTGTATAACTATGTTATTTGTCAATAAATTAAAAACGGACTTATCATTATAACATATAAGTGTTTTATCATAATTGCTAAAATTATAACTGTAATCATCTTTTATAATATAATCATGCAATTCTTCAATATTTATAAATAAATTTTCATACTTTTTATAAAACAAAGAATCTTTTTTAAATTTTCTTTTATGTTTCAATATTTTTATTGCTGTAAATAAATCTTCTATTAAAAAGTTGACTGATTGAAGTTCTTGCTGACTTGCATCATTAATTTTCTTATCAAGATTTTCAAAATCTATTTTTGCATCATTAATTTTATTAAAATCTATTTTTGAATAGTCGGAATCTATATTCATTAAATTAATTTTAGTCTTCAACGTTTCTATTTGTTTTTTTAGCTTTGTCTTATTTTGTTCGTATTTCTTAATTTCCGTTTCTTTTGGCTGTATTTTATGGCTTATTACAATTGAATCTTTTTTTATTTTAATTGAATCTTTTGCTAATGAGTTATAATTTTGATATTTAAACATTATAGAGTCATTTGTAAATAATCCTATGTATTTTAAATTACTAAATGTATCAATATTATTAATTATACTTTTTATTGAATCTAAATATAATTCAAGTTCAAGTTCAACCTTTCCATTTTTTATTTCAAAAAAATGATTATAATTATAATTGTAACCAAAAAATTTTATATCGTTTAAAGAAGTAGGCGGACTTGAAAAGGTGCCTTTTAAATAATTAGTTTTAGTATTTGATTGTAAGCAAAATGGGATACTTTTATCAAAATAAAAGTCATTATCAGATGAAATTTGAATAGACATACCCATGGTATTTGATTCTGATTCTGCTTCATTTATGTATACAATGTTTTTTTCTATAGATTGTAATGTAAAATGGATACACCAATTATCACTATTATGATTTGTATCTTTATTTACAGCTAATCTTCCATAAATATTTCCATTAGGTAACATATATAATGTGTTAAAATAATTATATATATTACCATTAAAAATGGTATTTTCAAATTTATACGTTATATTTTCTATTTGACCAGATATGTAGCCCGATTTCACTATACCAATTATTTTACCAGGTTCTTGTGAATTTGAATTATTTGTCAAAAAAAAATATAAAACTATAAAAAGTATTAATTGTGGATATAAACTAAATTTGTATTTAAAATTTCGAACCATCATTGTTTTATAATATGTCATAATATATTAAATTTTCATAGCATTGTTGGTAACTAGTCGCTAAACGCAACTCATAGTATATTTAGCTATTATACAATCAAATACTATTCATTTTTAAATAGTTGTAAATATTTACAAACGTTTATACCCGGGTATTTTATTATTTCCATTAATTCATCCATTTAAAATTACAATTTCAAAAAAGTTCCCTTTAATTATTCCCCTAAAATTAACCCCAAATAAATTAACATACAATGACACGTTTATAGCATGTTTTATTTTTAACATTTTTGGTTATTTTATTCATTCTGTGTTATTTACTTTAAATTTGCCCTGAAAAATAAAAATATTTCTAAAATAAAAACGTCAGATTTTTCACTGAAATTGAATTTATTTAATTTAATACAAACTCTTCTACGTAACAGACACGAATTTCACGAATTTGCACAAAATGATTAATGACAATTATAGCCCGTTGCAAAACTCACAAAAAGCAACAATCTCAGTCATTGCGAGTTCCTCCCTTTAGAAAAAAAGGAAAAAATAAGAGCTGTTTAAATTTTAATTTAAAGTTTTAATATTACTTTTTGCCACAAAAAC
>MEND01000236.1:0-7893 GCA_001768975.1 Bacteroidetes bacterium GWA2_31_9
ATAAGTTACATAGTGCTCCATTTCCCCATGAATATACTCCGCCGGTAGCATAAATCATATCGCCTTTTACAAAACCATAAGGTTTAAGTTCAATCTTTTTATTTTCCTCTTTTGGTTTTTCCTGAGCAAATGCACATAACGGTAAAGCCATAACCATAAATAAAAAATACTTTTTCATAATTTTCTGTTTTTAAATTAATATTAATTAACTACAATCTATTTCTGTAATTTTATTTTGTAATTTATTAAAATACAATTCAATATTAGGATCGTTTGGTCCATAAAATCTTGTACCGATAATAGTCTCTTTAAGATATTTGTTTTGTATAGCAGCAATATCAATATCTCCTGTACTCAAATAATCAATAATAGCTCGCCATTTTGATGAATATACATTATCATCATCTTTTATTCTGATTGTTTTTAGATATCTATGGCATTTCTCACATACATAAGCAGATACTTCTTTTTCATCTTCAATATTAAGATATCCAAGAGCATTTTTATCTTCTGTAAGACAAAATGAACATTTCAGTCGTCTGAATAACCAATATGAACTACAATGTATGCAAGCCATTATTTTTTTACCTTCCTTCTCGGTTAAATAGGAAATACTTGCATCGTGCCCACAAACAGGACAAAACCCAGATACATGATTATTAAGTTCAATTTTACTTTTTACAAAACTTGCAACCGCTTCCCTGTACGGATAAGCTATTATAATTGAGAAAAATGAAATAAATTCGACAGAAATATTATTAACATTTGCAAAGGCATAAACTAGCTCAGATTCATTCTGTAAAACATTTAATGTAAATTGCTTTGAAATAGAACGGTCTTTATTTAAAATCATAGAAATTTTTTCAATTTCTCCGATATATTCTTTACCATAATGCTTAAAAAGCTCAATGACACTGGATATAAACTTGAAATTATGTTCTTCATCTATTTTCCATATTTCATTAGTAATAACATACTTATTTTCTTTAATCAGAAGTAAATTATTTTCTGCAATTTTCTGATTAAAAGAATTTTCATTAAAATATCTGTTATATGATTTTATCAACTTCTGGTATGAATTGATAAAGTTCTCGAATGTATATTTTTCTTTTTCCATAAAAATCAAATAGTTATCTGCATAGTAATTAATTCTCTTGCCTTCTTTTTACAAAATGGTATTCTAATATTTAATGAAATTTTTATGTTATCATTTGTCGGGATACCCGATATCTTCCAACGGAAAACCTGAAATGTACAATACACTTGTTCCTCCAACTTCCTCTTTTCCATATATATATTGATGATAAACTTCAGGTTTTGAACTGATTCTTTTTTCTGCAATTGCTAAAAGGTCTTTAAGTTCCCCAAAAATAGTTGCATCTGTAGGGCAGGCTTTAGAACATGCAGGCTCAATTCCTTGTTCGATTCTGTCGTAACACATTGTACATTTTCGTATTTTAGTACTATGATTATCGCCAAACCTTGGTATATTAAAAGGGCATGCATCTTTGCATAATGAGCAACCTGTAATACACTTGGCTTCATCCCATATGACTGGTCCATAAGCAATTTTTTCAATTGCCTTAGCAGTACACGCTGCTTTACAAGATGGATCAATGCAATGCTGACATTGTTTTTTCCAATAGCCCCAGTCTTTTATTTTATTGTTTTCAATTACCTCACGAAATTTAATCAATGTAAAGGTAGAATCTGATAAATCTTTTGGGTTTTGATAACCTGGTCCTCCGAAAAAAACAGTTTTTTCAGCCGGGAGATTATTCCATTGTTTACATGCAGTCTGACAGGCTCTGCATCCCATACATTTTGTATTATCAATTAAAAATCCCATTGGTTCTGAAAAATTTTCCATAATTTACCTCCTAAGCTTTTTTAATGTTACAAAGAAATGTCTTATATTCAGGTATATTTGTATTACCATCTCCAACATGTGGAGTAAGAATGTTTGCAGAATCGCCGGTTGCAATTCCAGCATAACCCCAGTGCCATGGAATCGCTACCTGATGAATAATACGTTTAGTGTTTCCATCCATTATAGAAAGTGGTTCTAGTCGTTTTGTAACCAGTGCATAAGCTGAAATTTTCCCTCGTGCTGAAGAAACAAATAATTTATCTCCGTTTTTGATGTCTTTTTCAATAGCAAGCTCTTCACTGATTTCTACAAAAAGATCAGGCATTAGTTCGGCTTGCCACGAAAGATTTCTTGTCATGGCTCCAGCCTGCCAATGTTCAGTTAATCTCATAGTAGTAGCAACTATTGGAAAGTCAGCCGGAATACCTACAGAATTTAACTCTTTGTTTAATTCATCACCCTGATGAAATAATACTATAACAGGGTTATTCTTTTGTCCTGAAAGTGGATTCTTTGAAAGTGGTGATTCAAATGGTTCGTAATGTTCAGGGAAGGGACCTTCGTTCGGTTTTGCCGAAAATAACCTTCCAACTCCTTCTTCATTCATGATAAAAGGATATTTATCATTTGGAGCCCATGGTCCATCTGGAATATCTCCTTCGAATGCACCTTTTCCTTCTGCTAATGCAGGATTCCATCTTATTACCCAACGTTTTGGATTCAGAGGTTTTCCTTCGCTATCTACCGAAGCTCTGTTATAAAGAATTCTGCGATTAACGGGCCAGCACCACGACCAGTTAAGGTTCATTCCCGGTGCTCTGCCTTCTGCTATAAGTTGTTGAGCTTTCGGTTCGTCTTTTTCGGCAATGCGTTTAGCATACCTGTTTGAAAATTCTCCTAGTTCATTATTAACATAATTTGTTGCTGTTTTATCTTTTCCTTCGACATCGCTCCAATTAACATAACCGGCACAGTATAACCAGTTTCCGCAAGCAGTTGTACCATCATTTGCAAGTTTTGCAAAAAACGGGACCTGACCTTTTCTTTGTCCGTTTTCAATAAAATATCCATTAATTTCAGATGCTACAAAATGAGCACTGGGTTCTTTATTAACATCTATTTCATTGCCTGTTCCGTAATTCCAATTTAATTTAAGGATAGGATCTGGAAATATGCCTGCATTTTTCTGATATTCTTTTTTTATACCTTTATATAAAGCATCAACTATCCATAAATCTGAACGTGCATCGCCATGCCAATCGGCATCTCCAGGGTGAATAGCAGCATATCTCCATTGTGCCCAACGACCGGAATTACTTATAGAACCCTCTTTTTCGACCGATGAACATGCAGGTAATAAAAATACTTCAGTATTTATTTCGGCAGAATTTACACCTGGTCGTTTCCAAAACTGGGCTGTTTCAGTTTCCCAGAGTTCAGCAACTACGAGCCACTTTAATTTTCCTAATGCTTTTCTTTCTTTATCTGAATTAGGACCGCCAACAGCCGGATTCTGACCCCATGCAATCAATCCTTCTATTTTCCCCTTATACATATTTTCAAAAATCTGCATATGGTCATGTAGTCCCGATTTTTTTGGTAAATAATTATAACAGAAACCACCTTCGGTATCTTTCTGTGCATTTTCGCCCCACCATGCTTTTAATAAGCTGGTAATATATTTTGAATAATTACCCCACCAGTTTGCCGATTTTTTATCATTTGACTTTGGTGTATATTTTTCGATATATGTTTTCAGGTCAACATCATCAGGTGACGGTGCAGTAAGATATCCTGGTAAAATATGATAAAGTAAAGCCATATCTGTGGATGCCTGAACATTTGATTCACCGCGAAGTGCATTAATACCACCCCCTGCTATTCCAATATTTCCTAAAAGCATCTGAAGTACAGCATAAGTTCTGATGTATTGTACTCCTACTGTATGCTGAGTTGAACCCATGGCATAGCACCAGGTGGCAGATTTATCTTCTGTATAAGTGCTTGTGAACAAATCACAAACAGCAAGATATTTTTCTTTGTTTACACCAGTAATATTACAAACCGTTTCAACATCATATCTTTCGTAATGTTTCTTCATCAATTGAAAAACACATCTTGGGTCTTGCAAAGTATTATCACGTTTAGGAATTCCTTCAGCATCCAATTCATATTTCCATAAAGTTTTATCATAATTTCTTTTTTCTGGATTATACCCTGCAAAAAGACCATCATTAAAACTATACTTGTCGTTTATTATAAATGATGCATTAGTACTATTTAACACATAATTTTTTTGAATCCTGTCGTGTTGTATAGTATAATTAATCATGCCACCTACATAAGCAATATCAGTCCCTGACCGGAATTGTGTATAAATATCGGCAATTGAAGAAGTTCGTGTAAATCTTGGATCTGATGAGATAATTTTTGCTCCCTTTTCTCTAGCTTTCATCATCCATTTTGATGCCATTGGATGCATTTCTACTATATTCGACCCCATAACCATTATGACATCAGAATTTTGAAGGTCATTATAATGATTAGTCATAGCCCCCCTTCCAAATGAAGCTGCAAGTGAAGCAACTGTAGAAGAGTGACATAATCTTGCCTGATGGTCGAGCCAGTAAATCCCTAAAGCACGTGCAAATTTTGTAAAAAGATAACATTCTTCAGTATCGTGAGCAGCACCTCCAAGTTGTGCTATACCATCGGTACGGTTTACTATTTTGCCATCTTTTTCTTTCACAAAAGTACGTTCACGTGTATCCTTTATGTTCTTTGCTATTTTTTCTAAAGCCCAAGTCCATTCCTTTTTCTCCCACTTTGAAGCACCAGGAGCTCTGTAAAGAACAGAGTTTAAACGACGTTCATTAGATACTACCTGAAAAAGAGCTGAACCTTTAGAACATAATGAACCTTCATTTATTGGATGATTTGAATCTCCTTCAATATTTATTATTTTCCCTTCTCTTGTAGAAACAATTAATCCACAACCAACTCCGCAATAAGGACAAATTGTGGTAGTTTCCTTTGTTAAAGTGGTTTTAAATTTTTTCTTTTCTGCCCATGCTACGTATGGAAAATTAAATACTATAATTGCTGTACTAAGTGAAAAAATACTTCGTTTTAAAAAAGACCTTCTATTCATAGCCATATTATTGCCTCCTTAAAAGATTTATATTAAGTAATTATTTAGTTACAATATTACAGTTATTAAAAAAAAAACATATGATGATTATTACGGTTAAAATATGTTTTTACACCATAATTTATTATGAGATAAATAAATTGATAGATTATAAAAACCGAAAGCATCAATTGTAGGGATTGAATTACCGAAGCAATATCATTTATTAATAGGTTGTTTAAAAAATATACATAGTGCTTATTAGAATGCGATAAAGATATATCTGCCAATTGCCGAATGCGAAGTACGAGGTACGATTTACGAAGTACGATTTATGATTTAGTATAGAGTAGTTTTAGCAATAGTACTTCGTAAATTTAAAATCGTAATTTTATTGATACTACATATTATTTTTTTTGCTTCGTTTAATCGACTAAATATTTGATTAAAATTTTATAAAATAGGTTTTTAGACGACCTGAAGTTATGAGTAAATTACTAAATTCCAGCAATTTTCATTAATTCTTTAGTATTTTTTATAAAAATACTTCGACCCTTTATAATTATATATCCGTCTTTTTTAAATTCTGATAGAAGTCGAATAACAGATTCGGTGGAAGTATTAATAAAGTTGGCAATATCGCCTCTTGAAAGGCTAATTTCCTTATCTGAAATATCTGCGTTGGAATCAGGAAATTCATCATAAAAAGTATTATAAACTGATAACAGTCCTTCAGCTAATCTTTCACGAACAGATTTCTCTGCTATCGCAATAATTTTATTATTGGAATACTCTGTCTGTTGCCCTAAAACTGTCATCAATTGTAATGAAAGACTGGGATAACTGTTAAGAATACTAATGAAATCTTCTTTCCTTATTTTGCATACAGTAGAATCTTCAATTGCTGTGGCACAACAATAAAAATGGTTAGTAAATAAGGTTCCTAATCCAAAGAGATGTCCAGGCATTACAAATCGTATAATATGTTCTTTAATAGAGCCAAATATATGAATTTTTACTTTGCCCTTATAAAGACAATATATTCCACTTGGATTTGTTCCGGAACAAAAAATTGACATCCCCTTTTTATATGATAAACAACCCTTTTTATCGGATAAATACTTTATACTACATAATTCTATTGCACCAAAAATAGATTTATTCAATACATCGCATTGTTCACAATTTGGATTTGTCATTTTATTTATGGTTGGTTCTAAAAATTCATTTTTTAACTGTGATTAAAAAAAGTTGCAGACCCAGTTATACTCTTTCTAAATTGGTTTACGTTCCGATACGTTCCATATCTGAATAGAAGGAGTTATGCCGATAGGAATTTTTCATTTTTCTATTCCGTATCGGTATAACCAATTTTATAAAATTATTGTAAAGATATATCACTTTTTTCAAAATCGCATCAATAAAATCAGATAATATGTTCTTTAACAGAACTATATAAAGTGCTTATAAGAAATTTCAATATAATATAATTGTGCAATTAAGTATTAAGGATTTACGAAGTACAATTTACGATTTACGAATCAGCCTAATAGAAATTCTTGCATCGTACATCTAAAATCATAAATTGATGAAAATGCGAGTTTATGGATGCACACTAATTATAACTATTTTTTGAGATTAAGATTTAAATGTTTGGAAAGTTGTTAAAGAAATTATATGATTGCAGAAAATTTGAAATCTTTAAAATAATATAAATTATGACAAAAATGACTCAGCATGACTACATGGAGAGAGAAGAAAAGTTTGGTGCACACAATTATCATCCACTTCCTGTAGTTCTTGAAAAAGGTGAAGGTGTTTTTTTATACGACACTGATGGAAAAAAATATTTTGACTTTTTATCTGCTTATTCAGCAGTAAATCAAGGTCACTGTCATCCAAAAATAACTAAAGCACTTGTTGATCAAGCACAAAAATTAACATTAACTTCTCGAGCTTTTTACAATGATGTTCTTGGAGAATATGAAGAGTTTGTAACTAAATATTTTGGTTATGATAAAGTATTACCTATGAACTCTGGTGCTGAAGGCGATGAAACTGCTTTAAAACTTTGTCGTAAATGGGGTTATACAAAAAAAGGTATTCCCGAAAATGAAGCAAAAATTATTGTTTGCGAAGGCAATTTTCATGGACGTACAATTACAGTAATTTCAATGTCGAACGACCCTGATTCTTATGGCGGTTTTGGTCCGTTTACACCAGGATTTATCAGAATTCCTTATAATGATTTAAGTGCTTTGGAAAATGCTTTGAAAGACCCAAATGTTGCAGGTTTTTTGGTTGAGCCAATTCAGGGAGAAGCTGGAGTATTTGTACCAGATGCTGGATATTTGAAAAAAGCTTACGATTTGTGTAAAGCTAAAAATGTATTATTTATTGCTGATGAAGTACAAACCGGAATTGCACGTACCGGAAAATTAATAGCATGTGAACACGAAGGTGTTAGACCAGATGTTTTGATTTTAGGAAAAGCGATGTCGGGTGGATTTTATCCGGTTTCTGCTGTTTTAGCTGACGATGATATTATGCTTTGTATTAAGCCGGGCGAACATGGTTCTACATTTGGAGGAAATCCATTGGCGTGTAAAATAGCTATTGCATCTTTAGAAGTTGTTAGAGATGAAAAACTATCTGAAAATGCCGAAAAAATGGGAGCTATTTTCCGTAACGAATTAACTAAAATAAACTCTGAAATGATTGAGTTAGTTCGTGGTAAAGGTTTATTAAATGCAATTGTAATTAGACCTAAAAACGGAAAAACTGCATGGGATGTTTGTGTTGCAATGAAAGATAATGGATTATTGGCAAAACCAACACACGGTCATATTATTCGTTTTGCTCCACCATTAATTATTACTGAAGCTCAAATTCA
>MEND01000236.1:7924-8680 GCA_001768975.1 Bacteroidetes bacterium GWA2_31_9
GAACAATTTTAATTTTGGAATTCAAAACATCAATATAAAATAAAAAAGGGCTAAAAGCCCTTTTTTATTTTACATAAAACTCCAACAAAGTTTTCCCTTCAATTGAAGCTGTTAATTTATCGCTAATCTTTACTGGACCAACACCTGAAGGTGTTCCAGTATAAATTAAATCACCAATTTTTAAAGTCATAAATTGAGAAACATAAGAAATGATTTTATCAACATTAAAAATCATATCTGAGGTATTTCCTTTTTGAACAATTAAATCATTAATTTTAAGTTCAAAATTCAAATCATTTATATTTTTTATTGTATCAATGGAAATAAATTTTCCTATTGGGGCAGAGCCATCAAAGGCTTTAGCGATTTCCCAAGGTAAACCTTTTGATTTTGCTTCACGCTGAAGGTCACGAGCTGTAAAGTCAATTCCAACAGTAAGTTCGTTATAATATCTATTAGCGAATTTTTCTTCAATACTTTTACCTAAGCGATTAATTTTAATTACAATTTCCACCTCGTGATGCAAATCGTTAGAAAAATCAGGCAGATAAAATGGCTGATTATTTTTAATCAAACATGTATCAGGCTTTAAAAAATATACTGGCTTTTCAGGAAATGCACTTTTAAGTTCTTTTATATGCTCTGCATAATTTTGTCCGATGCAAATGATTTTCATATTTTATTATTTTTTGCCACTAAGGCACTAAGTTTTGCTTTTTTCTATCTTCTCTTTACCACATATCATCCTAGAAACAT
>MEND01000236.1:8688-23368 GCA_001768975.1 Bacteroidetes bacterium GWA2_31_9
ACACATATAACAATTTACCCAAACGGATACCTACATTAGAAACGAACACTCAATTAATTAAAATTATCCAATGGGTTGAACAATTAACCATTTAATGCTAATGTCTAACTTCTATTTTCTAACTTCTTCTATCATTTTCCAAAAGAACGCAACTTAATGCTAGTAATTATTTTTTTAGTATATAAAGGAAAATCACCATTCATCATCCAGTTATAGTAGCTAGGCTCTATTCTGAAAACTTCTTCGACAGCTTTGCCTTTATGTTTTCCAAAATTTATTACTTCAACTCCTTTTTCATCGTAAATAATTCTTCCTAAAAAGTCAACAGACTTTGAATGTGATGAAAAATCGTTTAAATAATCGACATTATTTTGTAATTCAGGATATTTATCAAGCTGAGCTTCTAAAACTTCGACAGTTGCTTTAACATCTGCTTCAGCTGAATGTGCATTTTCAATTTCCTTTTTGCAATAAAACTGATAAGCAGCACTTAAAGTTCGTTGTTCCATTTTGTGAAAAATAACTTGTACATCAACAAATTTTCTTTTTTTCATATCAAAATCAACATCAGCTCTTATGAATTCTTCTGCTAGCAGCGGAACGTCAAACTTATTAGAATTATATCCAGCTAAATCAGCATTACCAATAAATACCGCCAAATCGTGAGCAACTTTAACAAATGTTGGACAATCCTTTATATCAGCATCATAAATGCCATGAATATTTGATGAGTTTTCTGGAATTGGAATTGTAGGATTAATTCGCATTGTCTTACTTTCTCTACTCTTATCAGGCATTATTTTAAGTATAGAAATTTCAACAATTCTATCTGATGCAACATTAATACCGGTGGTTTCGAGATCGATAAATGCAAGTGGTTTATTTAGTACTAAATTCATTTACTGTTTTGTTTTTAAAATAATATTTTCCTGAATTTCTTCTTCAATTGCCAAATCATCAGATACTTCTATTGTCTTTTTGAAAGGATAAATATATTCGCCTAAAACTTCCATTAAATATTTACCCGGAGGCAATGCAATTACATACTTTCCGTTTGTTTTTTTAATGCTATAAGTTCCAAAAATTTCTTCATTATCAGCCTTATATACATTTATTTCCAAGTCATGTTCTTCTTCTGATTTTGAAATTGGTAGCAAACTGTCATTAATCATAAAAACGCCTGTAAATACTTTGTATTCAGGTTCTTTTTCATCAAACACAACTTTATAAATATCATATTCGCCAAGTCCTTCAGGTCTCACATCAGCTAAATATGCTGTGCGTTTGGATTTGCCAAATGTTATCATGTAGTTATCGTACAAAGAATTAAGAGGATAACCAAGGTTAATTGGGTCAGACCAACCATTTCCAAAACCTTTACGATAACTCACAAACAAATCGAAACCTCCTATTGATTTTGTTCCATTTGAAGAAAAGTATAAAGTATTTTCATCATCAGATAAAACAGGAAAATTTTCGTCGAATTCTGTATTGATTTCAGAACCCATGTTTTGAGGCTCGCCCCATTCTCCATTTGGCAATTTTATTGAATAATATAAATCCATTCCTCCATTGCCATCTGGCATATTGCTCGAAAAATAATAAATCTGTCCATCTGTAGAAAGATATCCTCCTGATTCAGAATTCTTTGAGTTTAGAACTTTAGCTCTTTTAACAGGTTCATAAAATCTATTTTTTGTCTTAACTGATTTATACAAATCAAAATTCCCTGAAGCATCTTCCTTTTGTAAAAACATCGAAAGACCATCGTTTGACATTCCCATTAAAACTATATCTTCACCGTTATTAATTCTACTGCCTATCGACTTGCTTTTTTCTAAAGTATTATTTTCTAAATTACAATAATAAATATTGCTAATATTAACTTGAATATCAGATAAAAATTTTCTGTCGGATGTAAAATATAGAGCATCAGTTACTTTATTAAATACGGGATTATAATCTGAATTTCTAGTATTTACATTTTCTCCCAAGTTTTCAAAAGTAACATTTACTGGTTTTTCTATCAATATTTTAGCATTATTACAGTTTGAAATTAAACTATTTATAGAATTAATTTCGTTAATATCTTTTTCATTAAGAAGCTTTTTTTCAGCTAGTAGATAATAAATTGCAGAGTCGAATTCATAATTATAGAAATATGCTAATGCAAGAAAATGAATATTATTTTCTTTACAATTTTCCTGATTATCTTTTAAAAATTCCAGATATGGTAAGGCTTCTGCTTTATTAAAATTAGTTTTTAAATAACACTCTGCTAAACGATAGTTATAAAAACAATTTTCTTTATCGGTTCTATATAATCTTAAATAGTGTTTTAATGCAACTTTATAATTTTCTCTTTCAAATTCAAAGTTTGCATCTATATCGCTAGGTTGAGTGAATGATAATGGTATGTATATTAAATAAATAAAAAATAATATAACTAATTCTTTCATTTCTTTTTCAGGTATATATTTAATACATATTCTCTTTCGGCATATACTCCTTCTAATATTTCAAAACTCTTACGGTAAGGCAAATAGCTATCTCCTTCAATTAAAATTTCGTATCTTCCCGGCTCTAGTGAGAATATAAATTTTCCAGTTGTATGGCTATAAGAATAAGTTCCGTACAAATCACCATTATCTTTATTAAAAACAGATATAGAAATTTCGGGGTCAATGTCTTTTAAAGCAATAGGATTAAGGGAATCGCCACAAGCAATTTTTCCTTTATAAATTATTTCTTGTACATCAATATTATTAAAAATAACTTTATAAATGTCCTTATCACCAAATCCCTCAGGTCTAGTTAATGAAGCGTAACCATATCTGTCGTTTCCACACAATGAAATTGTAAGATTATCATATGTATCGTTTATTGGATAACCTAAATTCTTTGGTTTCGACCATTTTCCGTCATCGCCTAATCGACAAAAATAAATATCGTAGCCACCCATTGAGTTATAACCATCTGAACAGAAATAAATACGTTTTCCATCTCTACTAATTTCGGGATAATTTTCGTTATATTTCGTATTTATTTCATTACCTGCATTTTGTGGCATTCCCCAATCTCCATTAGGTAGTTTCAGTGAGAAATAAATGTCCATGCCTCCAAAACCACCATCTCTATTGCTTGCAAAATATAAAGTATCTCCAGAATTTGAAATTGAAGCACCACATTCAACTCCTTTAGAATTAATATCTTTATTTAATTCAACGACCTCCCTAAAACGACCTCTTTCTTGATTTGAATAAAAAATATTCATATCAAATGAATAGCTTTCGGGTTGTGAATAAATTGTGCTACCATCCTTTGAAACTCCAATTATAATTATTGATTCATCGGTGTTAATTGACGACCCAAGCGATTTCATTTTACCCCAGACTCCATTTGTGCCTTGACTCATGTATATACCACTAATTAACTCCTGAAAATCAGATATATATTTTTTGTTAGAAGTATAATATAAATAAGTTTCATCAGCAGATACGAAGGGATTATATTCTGCTCTTTTTGTATTAATCTCTTCTCCTACATTAATCAATTTAACATTAACTGGATGAGAATACATATTTTTTGCAATATTTATGGTGATAATTGTCTCGTCTATATTTTTTAAAATTGTAGTGTCTTCAATTCCAGAGTTTTTGTAAGCGTTTAAAATTGTAACAGCAGTATCAAATTTAAATGAATGATAATAAGCTAATCCAATATCAAACATTATAGATTTATCAATTTTTGGGTCTTTTTGTGCAAATTCTAGATACGGAATTGCAGCAGATTTATCAAGATCAGTTCTTAGATAACATAAACCTATTTTATAATGAAAATCGACATTTTCTTTATCGTGTTTTAAAAGCCTTAAATATTGTTGTAGAGCAATATCGTAATTTCCATTTTCAAAATTACCATTAGCATCGCCTTTTGTAGGTTGAGAATAACCAGTGAAAAAAGAAAACAGCAAAAAAATTAATAATATTATTCGAATCATTAAATCTTGTTTATTAGCAAA
This sequence comes from Bacteroidetes bacterium GWA2_31_9, assembly GCA_001768975.1. Lineage (GTDB taxonomy): Bacteria > Bacteroidota > Bacteroidia > Bacteroidales > GWF2-33-38 > GWA2-31-9. The sequence continues at coordinate 12,710 of MEND01000236.1, forward strand.
TCAAAAAATTCTGTCAAAAGATATGTCGTTTCTTTTTAAAGAACAAAAAAAGAAGGCTTTTACACCTTCTTTTTGACTAAAATTATTGATTATTTATCATCATCGGCATCAACAGCATCAGAGTATCCTCAGTTTCAACCTCCTTTTCTGTAGGCATTAATAATCCGGCTCTTGATGGGTCGGATAATTCCATTTGAACATCTGATGAAGATAAGTTCGATAATATTTCTAAAAGGAATAAAGATTTGAATCCAATTTCCATATCCTCACCTTCGTACTGGCAATTAATTTGTTCGTATGCTGAACTAGCAAAATCAATATCTTGTGCAGAAACTGAAAGTTGATTTCCAGCTATTTTTATTTTAACAAGGTTACTTGCTTGATTTGCAAAAATTGATGCTCTTTTAATACTATTTAATAAATCAACTCTGTCAACAATTAATTTATTATTGTTATTTGTTGGAATTACATGATTATAGTTTGGATATTTTCCTTCAACAAGGCGACAAACCATATTATAATCGGTAAATGAAAAAAATGCGTTTTTATCATCAAATTCTAAAGATACAGGACTTTGAACTTTAGTAAGAACATTTTTCAATAACGATGCAGGCTTTTTTGGTAATATAAAAGCAGCACCTTCTGCTGAATTTATTTCATATCGACGATATCTAACTAATTTATGACCATCGGAAGCAACAAAAGATAAAAAGTCATTATTGATTTCCATATAAATACCATTCATAACAGGTCTTAGGTCGTCGTTTGCAGTCGCAAAATGTGCTTTATTGATTCCATTTAATAAAACTTCTGATGCTAACTCAATTTTAAACTGTTTATCTTTCTTAATAGTAGGAATTTGAGGAAATTCATCAGCATTATATCCTTTAATATTGTACTTACCTCTATCTGTAACTATTTCAACGTTTAGAGTGTCATTATCAATATTAAAAGTTAATGGTTGCTCAGAAAATTCTTTGATAATATCATTTAATTTTTTTGCATCTATTGCAATTTTCCCATTTCCTTCGGCATTTTGTAAAGCAATTCTTACATTTAAAGTTGTTTCTAAATCTGAAGCAGTAACAATAAGGTCTTTATTGTTTAATTCAAATAAGAAATTATCTAAAATTGGCAAAGTATTTTTGGAGTTAATAACTCTACTAATCGACTGTAAATGTGACAATAGCCCGGTACTTGATACGATAAAATTCATGTATGTAATTTTTTAATTCCTAATCAACCAAAAATATTATAATTAGTTGTAGCAATAAGTGATATAGCATTTTTAGATATTAACAATACTGAAATAATTATTAACATTCTTGAAATTTGGAGTTGGAAGCTGGTAACTTCTCAATAACAACTTGGAAAAAGTCATTTTGAACAATCGAATAATAGAACAACGAATGAAGAATAACGAAGTAAAACCCACGATACAACAGTGTTTTCTTTTATTCACCCCGTTGGATAATATCTTTTATTGCACATCCATTGTTCAACATAAGCTATCCAATGGGGTAAAAAATTCGTTTTTCAAATGTTCAAATGTTCTATTGTTCAAAAAATAAAACTAACTATTGAGAACTTACGGAAGCTGGGGTTTGAGGTTTGAAGTTTGAGGTTTGAGGTTAGAAGTTGGGCATTGAGAGTTTTTGAATACAGTGGATGTTCAAGTTGTTCGGTTTTAAATTTGGTTTCAACTTGATAATTTTAGCAATCAATTTTTAAACCCAAAAACTTATAAACTTATAAATCCTTAAACTTATAAACCTTTAAACTATTCAACTGAAAAACCCTTAAACTATTCAACTGAAAAACCCATAAACTTCTCAACTTCTAAACCCATAAACTTCTAAACTTCTAAAACCATAAACTATTCAACTGATAAACCCTTAAACTATTCAACATATCAACTTAATCAAAACAATCAACTATTTTTCAATATATTTGCTGTGTCAGAAAAATTCAAAATATGTCAAACATTATTGAAAAAGATATTGTTGTAATTGGTGCCGGATTAACAGGACTTACAACCTCTTTTTATTTACAAAAAAACAATGCTGATTTTTTAACACTTGAAAAATCAGACAAAGTTGGTGGAGTTATACAAACCGAAAATGAAAACGGTTATATTTTTGAAACAGGACCAAATACCGGAGTTGTTGGACAGTATGAGGTTGTAGAATTATTTGAAAACCTTGGTAGTTTATGCGAAATCGAAACTCCCGGAAAATTAGTTAGCAAAAGATATATCTTAAAATCAGGAAAATGGGAAGCAATGCCAATGGGCTTAGGTTCAGCAATATCGACACCATTATTTACTTTCGCCGACAAATTAAGAGTTCTTGGGGAACCATTTCGTTCGGCAGGAAAAAATCCAGACGAAGATCTAGCCTCAATGGTAAAACGCCGTTTGGGAAAAAGCTTTTTGGACTATGCAATCGACCCATTTATAGCAGGTGTTTATTCGGGCGACCCTGCTGTATTAATTACAAGATACGCATTACCAAAACTTTACAGACTTGAACAAGATTACGGTAGTTTTATTGGTGGAAGCATAAAAAAAAGTTTTAAGAAAAAAACTCCTGAAGAAATGAAAGTTACTCGCAAAGTATTTTCTGTAAAAGGCGGATTATCAAAGCTTAGCAATGCAATTTATAAATCTGTTGGAGCAGATAAGTTTATTTTAGGAGCACAAAATATAAAATCGGAATATGTAAACGGAAAATTTGAAATAAATTTCACAAATTCAAATAACGAAAATATTACTATCAAAGCAAATAAGCTTGTTACAACATCAGGAGCATTTTCACTTGACAGTATATTATCTTTTGTTGACAACGACTCAATTGCAAAAATCACAAAATTAAAATATGCCAATGTAGTTGAAGTAATTTTAGGATTTAAAAATTGGAACGGTATGAAGCCTGATGGTTTTGGCGGACTTGTTCCTTCTATAGAAAAACGTGATTTGCTTGGAGTACTTTTTATGTCGTCTTTATTTGCAAATCGTACACCCGAAAACGGAACATTATTTACAATATTTTTGGGAGGAATGAGAAAACCCGAAATGTATAACAAATCTGAAAATGAAATTAAGGCAATTGTTGAAAAAGAATTTATGAGCCTTATGAAGCCATCTGAATTTAATCCCGAGTTATTTAAAATCAACTATCACAAAAATGCAATTCCTCAATATGGTATTGACTCAGGCGAACGTTTCGATATGGTTGACAAGCTTGAAAATAAGTACAAAGGTTTAATTATTGGTGGAAACCTCAAAGGCGGAATAGGCATGGCTGACAGAATTAAGCAGGGGAAGGAATTGGCTGAGAGGGTTTGTGGATTTTAAGAAAATGTCCGATTCTAGCCAATTTATCCCTTCTTATTTATCTTCTCAACCTGCTCTTTCAAATCATTCACAATAAACGAAAGTTTTTGCAACGAAACGTTCTCAGCATCTGGTAACGAGAAACTAATAAATCCAAGAGATTTCCATATTTCGAGTACTTCGTTTGCAGAAATATTGAAAGGGCTAAATTCAGGACTGTCTGATTTCAACAAAAATTCACCCGATTTATCAACCATATTATATATACGCTTATAAACTATTCCATCTTTTCCGGTAACAAGAATATATGCACCTCCTTCATTAATATCCTTGTAGTCGGAAATAAACTCACAAATTATGTATGAACCTGATGGAATCGGCATCATGCTATCACCTTTTATCTGAAACAGCCGATAACTGCGTTCTTTTGAAAGCTCCATAAGAGGAAGCGAAAATACTGGAAGAGTTTCTATAAATTCAGGGTCGGAATATCCGTTGGCATAACCTGCGGCTGCTTTTATAGGCACAATAGAAATAAGCTCTTTATTATCAGCATTTACAACAGTTGATAAAATACGTAATTCCTTATTTAATACAGAATTAGTTTTAGCATTATCATTTTGTTCAGGCTGGCTAAAATCTTTACTTACAAGGCTGTCGATATTGACATTAAAAATATGTGCAATTTTTTGCAATACAGGCATTTTTGGAACAGCCCTTCCCTCTTCGTAAGAACCGATTAACGAACGTTTTATACCAGCTTTTCGGGCAAGTTCTTCCTGAGTTAGACCTTGTTGCTTTCTTAAATATTTGATATTTATTGAGATAAAACTCATATATACGTATTTTTAAACAAAGATAATAAAAATTACTAAAAACATTATCATTTACTATTTATATTAGTATATTTGCTAAATTAATTAGCAAAATGGAAATTGCAGAAAAAGTAAAAATATTGTCGGCGAGTGCCAAATATGATGTATCATGCTCATCTAGCGGAAGTAATAGACCAAATACAAAAGGAGGTCTTGGAAATGCAGTTTACGCAGGTATTTGCCACAGTTTTACCGACGATGGACGATGTATTGCATTACTTAAAACTCTCCTTACAAATAATTGTATTTACGATTGTGCATATTGCATTAACCGTAAGAGCAACGACATTAAAAGAGCAGCTTTTACAGTTAAGGAAATCGTTGACCTTACAATTAATTTTTACAGACGAAATTATATTGAAGGTCTTTTTCTAAGTTCAGGAGTAATGCGTAATCCAGATTTCACAATGCAGCAACTGGCACAAGTTGCAAAAGAACTTCGTACAATTCATCGTTTTAACGGTTATATACACCTGAAAGCAATACCCGGAGCGAGCGAGGAATCAATCCGCAATGCAGGATTTTATGCCGACAGGCTTAGCGTTAATATTGAAATTCCTTCGGAACAAAACTTACAAAAACTTGCTCCCGAAAAAAACTTTAAAGGAATACTTCAACCTATGAATTATCTGAAAACCAATATTCTTGAAAATAAAGAAGACCGCCGGAAATTCCATAAAACGCCAATGTTTGTTCCTGCCGGACAAAGCACTCAGCTAATTATTGGAGCTACACCCGACAGCGATTTGCAGATACTTAGCCTTGCGTCGGGGCTTTACAGCGGACAAAACCTTAAACGTGTTTATTATTCAGCTTATCTTCACGTAAATACATTAGAAAGCAGGCTACCGGCATTACCTGAACCTCCAAAAGTTCGTGAAAATCGTCTTTACCAAGCCGACTGGCTTTTAAGACTTTATGGCTTCGGACTGAACGAAATTATTGACGAAACGCATCCTAATCTTGATATTTCCGTTGACCCTAAACTTGGTTTTGCATTACGAAATCCGCAACTTTTTCCAATTGATGTTAATAAGGCTGATTATGAAATGATAGTCAGAGTACCTGGAATTGGCATAAGGTCGGCAAAGCTAATAGTTTTATCACGAAAGTTTGGCAAACTTGGCTTTGAACAGTTGAAAAAAATGGGCGTTGTACTCAAAAGAGCTAAATATTTTATCCGTTGCAATGAATTGTCAGCAAACAATATAAAAGATATTAATCCTTTTCAGATTCGTAAAGAGCTAATGTCAACAACAGTTTTAAAACGACATGCTGATGAGTTGCAATTGAAGTTGTTTTAAAAATTGTGTGGACAGAGAGATTGAATACTAAGAAAACTCCAAAAATCAAAAAACAAATGACAAATAAAACACAATTTTTAAAATTTCAATTTCAAAACCGTTTGGATATTAAGTATTTGTTATTTGATATTTATTTGATATTTGAAGTTTGAAATTTGTTATTTCTTAAAATACGCAGTTTTTTTATATACACTATATAACGTATTAACACTTGAACACATAAACACTTAAACACCTGAACACATCGTTCCATGAATATTTTTATCTACAACGGCACCTTTGAAGGATTTCTTACGGCAATTTTCGATGCCTATGAAATGAAAATAGTTCCCGATAAAATTATTCCATCAGAAACAGAATATTCGCTTTTTCCTGATAACTACTACAATATACAGCCCGACAAAGAAAAATCCGACAGAGTTTGGAACGGATTAAAAAAGAAAATATCCGAAAATACATGTAAAATGATTTATACGGTTTTTCTTTCCGAATCGGCTATGGAAAAGCAGCTCTACGATTTTATATGCAAAATTTTCGATACACCATATAACATTGAAAGCAACATGGGCGATGCAAATATTCTGAATCTACGAAATATGGAACGCAAAGTGCATAAAGAAGCTGTGAGAATGATAGAATTTATACGATTTCAAAAAATGGCTGATAATATTTTCTTTGCATCAATCTCTCCTGCTTATGATGTAATTCCGTTATTAATTAAGCATTTTGAAGCACGCTTTACCGACCAAAAATGGATTATTTATGACCTCAAAAGAGATTACGGAATTTTTTATAATCTGAAAGAAACAGTTCAAATGACAATTCCAAACCTGCGTGTAAGCCATAATAGCGGACAAGTTTCAGACGAAGCAAAAGATATTGACGAAAACCTTTTTCAATCGCTGTGGCAAGATTATTTTGATTCAATCAACATTAAAGAACGTAAAAATCCAAAATTACAAAGGCAATTCATGCCAGCCCGCTACTGGAAATTTATGCCTGAGAAAAACAGGTTGAGATAAAAAATAAAACTATAACAAGCTATTAATACTTCGTTTTCAAAAAATATTTACCTTAGCATTTAATTCTTACAATTATTTTGGATAAGAAAATTTTAGATATAAATAAGATTATCAATTCATTATTCTTTTTAAAATATGCAAATACTAGGAGTTGACATAGGTGGCTCAGGAATTAAAGGAGCTATAGTTGATGTAAAAAACGGTTTAATGCTAACCGAACGTCACAGAATCGAAACTCCTCAACCTGCAACAATTGAAGGAATCGCTAAAACCTTAGTCGATTTGGTTAATCATTTCAATTGGAAAGGTAAAATTGGCTGTGGTTTTCCATCAGTAGTTATAAATGGTTGTGTAAAGACTGCTGCAAATATTGATAAAAAGTGGATAAATATTGATGCACAGAAAGTATTTTCAGAAGCTACAAAGTGCGAAGTTACTTTGGTTAACGATGCTGATGCTGCCGGAATTGCCGAAGTACAATTCGGAATTGGAAAAGGGATGAACGGAGTTGTTCTATTATTAACATTCGGAACTGGAATTGGCTCTGCTTTATTTACCGACGGAAAACTTGTTCCAAATACAGAATTTGGGCATGTACTTTTTCATGGCGATATTGCAGAAAAATATGTGGCTGCATCTGTCAGAAAAAATCAAGAATTATCTTGGGGAATCTGGGGAAAGCGATTGAATGAATATCTACTTCACATGGAAAAAATCACCAATCCTGAGTTAATAATTATAGGTGGCGGTATCAGCAAAAAATTTGAAAAATATAGTCAATTTATTAGTTTAAAAACCAAAGTTGTAAATGCTACCCTTTTCAATAATGCAGGTATTATTGGAGCTGCACTAAGCGTTAAATAATTATTGAAATATCCACGTTAACTAAAGTTAACACAAACAGAAAATGATTATAGAAAGATAAATGCCACAAATTACACGAATTATCACAGATTTGAAACACCCAAAGGTTGTTTCTTTATCGTTAATTTTAGAAAAAAATCTGTGAAACAAATTTGTGAACATAGCGAAGCGACTCACGAATGCCTTTAAAAATAGATAATTTATGAGTAAAATTAGTGTAATCTGTGGCAAAAAAATAAGTGAATTAAACTAGTAACTATCAGATATATACAGAAATATAAACACATGAAATTAAATTACTGGATTTTAATATTTAGCATTCTTGTTTTTACTGGTTGCAGAGTTGGAGTTGAACTACCATACAATGTGGCATACACTTTAAATAATTCAGATGAAGTATCAGTTGAGTCACCTGCAAATCAAAAATATGTAAACTATTATACTAAAGAAGATTACAAAAATAAATTTGAAAATTATTTAAAAGACAACCTTAATAAGTACAATATTTCCTTTTCGACAGATTTAAATTCAAAACTCAAAATTAACATAAATAAATTCAGAGTTTATGAATTACAAACATCTGAAACTGTGAGTGATGAAACTTCCCCAGATTATGGAACAGTATATAATGTAAATTCATGTTATGTTTCTTACAAATATTCTGTTGATATTGATGGTGAAAATATAGGAGAATGGAGCGTTTATGAAGAAAAAGCCGAACAAATTACCAATCGTCGTTCTTTTTTCGATTATTTATTTGGCACTAATAAAGATAATAGCTCATACCGACATAAAGATTTGCCGCAGGATGTATTTGATAAAATAATTGAAAATGCGGCAAAATCAGGAGCAGCGAGGATGTCGAGGAAGATTAAAAAGCATTTATAATAAGTAGTAATTAGTCCGTTGAAAGGAATAAGTATAAATAGAAGTTAGTAGATAGAAGATAGAAAATGTTTAACTATGTGAATTCTATGTGCCTATGTTTCTATGTGGTAAAGAGTTAGAAGATAAAAATTAGATAGTTGTAAACTGAAAACCTATTTTAGTAATTCACAAATAATTAAAAACAAATTTAATAAATTGGAAAACAAAAATTTCACAATCATAGCAAAAACCTTTTTTGGACTCGAGAATGTTCTGGCTGAAGAATTAAAAAGCATTGGGGCACAAAATATTGAGCCTATCAACAGAGCTGTTTCTTATACAGGAAATAACGAAGTTTTATATAAATCGAATCTTTGCTTGCGAACAGCACTGAAAGTTTTAAAGCCAATCTTTAACTTCACCGTTAAAAACGAAGACGATTTATACAAAAAAATTAAGGAATATGAATGGGATACTATTCTAAGTGCAAAAAAAACACTTGCAGTTGACGTTCAAGTAAATTCTGATTTATTTCGTAATTCTAGATTTGTAACCTATCGCATTAAAGATGCTGTGGTTGATTACTTTAAAGATAAATACAATCGTCGTCCGTTTATAAATATTGATAATCCGCATATCCAAATCAATGTTTTTATTTATCAAGATAAATGTACCGTTTCCATTGACAGTTCGGGCGATTCGCTTCACCGTAGAAATTATAGAATTCGTGATGGAATTGCACCTTTGAATGAAGTTTTAGCTGCCGGATTAGTTCTTTTAACTGGTTGGGACAAAAAATCAACTTTATACGACCCAATGTGTGGTTCTGGCACAATTCCGATTGAAGCAGCAATGATTGCATGCAACATCGCCCCGAATATAAAGCGAACTCAATATAGCTTTCAAGGTTGGAACGATTATGACTCAAGTCTTTGGAATAAAATTGTTGATGAAGCCCGAAATAATATTGTCGAACACGATGGTTACATATATGCATCAGACATTTCAGAATTAGCGTATTCTCAGACTTTGGAAAATGTAAATAATGCCTTCCATGGCGACGATTACAATATCAAATTATCTATTAAACCAATTGACAAAGTTGCCCAGCCAAAAGATGCCGGAATTGTAATTATAAATCCACCTTATGGCGAAAGAATGCGAACTGAACTTATAAATAACTTGTACAGCAATATTGGAACAACATTAAAACACAATTTTGCAGGTTTTGATGCCTGGATTATAAGTTCCAATTTCGAAGCCTTAAGAAATGTTGGGCTACATACTTCTCGTAAAATTACACTATACAATGGAAAGCTTGAGTGTAAATTCCAGAATTACAAGCTATACGAAGGAAGCAAAAAACTAAAAAAGCAGGAAGAAATTTAAAATAATTCTCCAATAACATTATCGTCAACAATATTTGGAAGTGTAACCTTTAATTTTGGTTCTGCTTCCATTGCTCGTTTAATTGCAAAAATTGCCTCCTCATTTCTTGCCCAACTTCTTCGTGCAATTCCATTATTCACGTCCCAATGCAGCATCATTTTCAATCTTCGGTCGCAATCCTCTGAGCCATCAAGCAACATTCCGAAACCGCCATTTATAACTTCGCCCCATCCTACCCCACCGCCATTATGAATCGAAACCCAAGTTGCACCTCGAAACGAATCGCCAATTACATTTTGAACTGCCATATCTGCCGTAAAACTCGAACCATCATAAATATTTGAAGTTTCACGGAAAGGCGAATCTGTACCCGAAACATCGTGATGATCTCTTCCAAGTACAATTGGTGCAGATATTTCTCCTTTTTTTATTGCGTTATTAAATGCCTCAGCAATTTTTGTCCTTCCCTCACAATCGGCATATAATATACGAGCCTGTGAACCAACAACTAACTTGTTTTTTTTAGCTTCTCTAATCCAGCGAATATTATCTTGCATTTGCTGCTGAATTTCTTTAGGAGAAGTTTTTGAAATTTCTTCCAATACATTCATTGCAATAATATCTGTTTTATCCAAATCATCGGGATTTCCTGACGTGCAAACCCAACGGAATGGTCCAAATCCATAATCAAAACACATTGGGCCCATAATATCTTGAACATAAGAAGGATATTTAAATTTTCCATCCGTTTTAAAAATGTCAGCTCCAGCACGTCCTGCTTCCAATAAAAATGCATTCCCATAATCAAAGAAATACATTCCTTTTGCTGTAAGCTTATTAATTGCAGCAACTTGACGTTTAAGCGATTCCTGAACTTTTTGTTTAAATAATTCTGGTTTTTCTGACATCATAATTTTTGCGTCTTTAAAACTAACTCCAACTGGATAATAACCGCCAGCCCATGGATTATGCAATGAAGTTTGGTCTGAACCCAAATCAACATA
>MEND01000237.1:0-20937 GCA_001768975.1 Bacteroidetes bacterium GWA2_31_9
TGGGAATAAAACTATAATTTTATTCAACATCCAGTTTTTAAATGATTAAACATTAGAATAATAGAACATTAGAATAACGAATAGCGAAGTAGATGACTGAAAAAAAATATGATATAGAAGAACGTCTAATAGATTTTGCAGTTAAGATAATATTTTTTACTGAAAGTTTGCCTAATACAAAAACAACTAATCATTTAGGTGGTCAACTTCTGAGGTCAGGAACTTCGCCATCGTTAAATTATGGTGAGGCTAAAAGTGCTGAATCAAAAAATGATTTTCTTCATAAAATGAAAGTATGCCTGAAAGAGTTAAGAGAATCATACAACGGTTTGAGAATAATGCATAGAGCAAAAATATATAAATCAGAAAATCAAATAATTGAATTAATAACTGAGTATAATGAACTGATTTCAATTTTTGTTAAAAGCATTGGAACTGCATCAAAACCAAAACCAACTTCTTAATTCGTTATTCAAATGTTCAAATGTTCGTTATTTTAAAAAAATTATAATATTAAACTTCAAACTTTTTAATTATGAGTTTTATAGGATTTCTTTTAATTGGTTCGGGAATATTTTTAGGAACCATATTGATTTTAGTAACCATACTTTTGGTTGCTAAAGCAAAACTTTCACCTGCTGGCAAAGTAAAAATTAATATTAATAAAGAAAAAGATATTGATGTAGATAAAGGTGCAACTCTATTAAATACATTATCTGCAAATAAATTATTTTTACCTTCTGCTTGTGGTGGTGGCGGAACATGCGGAATGTGTAAATGCCAGGTTATTTCAGGTGGTGGAACAATTTTACCAACTGAAACTGGATTTTTTACCCGCAAACAACAAGCAAATCATTGGCGTTTAGGCTGTCAGGTAAAAGTTCGTGAAAATATGGAAATTCACATTCCTGAAGAAGTAATGGGAATTAAGAAATGGGAATGCGAAGTTCTTTCTAATAATAATGTTGCAACTTTTATTAAAGAATTTGTTGTTAAACTTCCAGAAGGAGAAATATTAAACTTCAAATCTGGTGGCTATATTCAAATTGATGTTCCTAAAATTGAGGTTGAATTTAAAGATATGGTTATTGAAGCTGAATATCGTGATGAGTGGGACAAATTCAAGATGTGGGATTTGAAAATGAAAAACCCTGAGGAAACATACAGGGCTTATTCAATGGCTAGCTACCCTGCTGAAAATAATGTAATTAAGCTTAACATTCGTATAGCTACCCCACCTTGGGATAAAAAACTATGCGGATTTGCACAAGTTAATCCTGGTATTTGTTCTTCATTTATTTTTTCACGTAAACCAGGTGATAAAGTAATGATTTCTGGACCTTACGGTGAATTCCACATTAAAGACACTCAACGTGAAATGATGTTTATTGGCGGTGGTGCTGGCATGGCTCCAATGCGTTCGCATATTTTTCACATGTTTAAAACTGTAAAAACAGGTCGTAAAGCTACATTCTGGTATGGAGCTCGTTCAAAACGAGAAGTTTTTTATGAAGAACATTTCAGAGAAATTGAAAAAAACTTCCCTAATTTCACTTTCCATATAGCTCTTTCTGAACCAAAACCAGAAGACAACTGGACAGGCTTAACAGGATTTATACATAATGTAATTCTAGAACAATATCTATTGAAACACGACGAACCAGAAGATATTGAATACTATTTATGTGGACCTCCTGTAATGAATGATGCAATTAACAAAATGCTTTATGATATGGGCGTTCCAAATGAAATGATTGCATTTGATGATTTTGGAGGTTAATTTTAAAATTATATAATTTTAAAAAAGTTGGTTACTTATCATGGTTACCAACTTTTTTTTATTTAAGCCGCCTTCCTCAAATAGTTCTCAAATCCAATTTCCAGTACTTCAGAGCCTGCAATTCTAAGCACATTTCGCATTTCAGGTCTGATTATAGTATTATGTGTCGCTAAATCGGTTAATGCCTGCGATAAAGCCCATTCGGTATTTTCATATTTCGACATTTCTGTTTGCAGTTTTTTATAAAACAAATTTCTTGTATCGTTATTTAATTGCTTAACTGCAAATTCATTAATTATTGAATCTGATATTTTTCTGCCTTTTGATTCTGTAATTTGGTTTTCTAAAATTTCGTGATGCAAATCTGCCTGCTGGAATATATTGCAAATAATCTGATTAACATTGTCGAGTTCTTTATGTTTCAGATAAATGCCTTCTATTTTGTCATAAGATGTAAGACCGTTTGAACTTACAACAAATTCTTATTTAAAATTATTTTATACAAAGCTCTTTTAATTCATCAATACTTCCATTAAATACATTAGCATCAATATTATATGAATAGCCTTCAATTGTTTATATTTTATTAGACGCTGATTTATTATTTTTTTCGACAGAGTTTATCCCGATTTATCAGGAATTAACAAGATTTGCATTTTTTTGCAAACCTGTTTAGTCGAAGTATTAATTACTTGATATTTTTTTTAATTTCTGAATACTTAAGGAATTATTGGGATTAATAGATTACTGAAAAGAAACGATTAAGTATAACTCACCCTAAATAACTTTACATTCGTAAAACTATTAATTTTGAGTATAAATGTTAAAAAATATATTTATTTTTACTGGTTACCTTTTCAAAAAACACACTCCATATATATAGAGGGGCATCATTAATTAATACTAAATATTAACACTTATATAAATTTAAAAACAAAAAGCTATGGAAAAATTCTCTTTTTATGAAATCTTGTCATTCCTGTTGCCGGGATTTATTTTGATTGGTATAATTCAATTGTATGAAAACTATGTGTTTGGACACATTCCCTTTCTTAATATGGGTGGCAACTTTGGCGAAAACGTAATTTTGCTCTGTTTATCGTTATTTGCAGGGATAATAATTCACGTTTTTGCAAATCGTTTACTTAAAATTAAAAAATTTAAGTGGTTTGAAAATATCGTATATATTTCAGTTAAAAAAATTTCTATTACTAATGAAGCAATTCAGCCAATTATTCCATTTCTGAATAAGGAATATTGTAGGTTAAAACAACACGAAATAGAACAAAGTAATGAATATGAAGCATGTGAAAAATTATTCGATTTTGCATATTATTACCTTGAAGCAAACGATAAAATTTCAGCAGCAAAAAATTTTCAAAGCCTTTATTTTTGGTTCAGAAATATGTTTACTATTTCAGTATTTTTAATTCCGGGTTCACTTATAATTCTATCACTTACATTTTTTGGAACTTATATAAAAGGGCAAATTGACACAGCAATTTGTATATCAGTAATTAATCTTGTATTGTTTTTTATTCTCATACCAAATACCAGATGGTTAAGAGAATTAATGGTTAAAAAAGTATTATGGAGCTACTATGTAGAAAGAATTCATCAAAACGAAAATAAATCTAATAACAATCAATAAATTTAATATTATGGAAAATCAAACACAAAAAGGTAAAGGTATTTATTATTACTATACCAAAAATGAAGACAAACATTATTTTGGTAGTTTTTTAAATTTAGCCAATAATAATATTGAGCAAATAATTGAAGAGTTTAGAATTCGTCTTAGTCTTAAAGATGAAAAAAACATCAAAGAAATAATCAATAATTATTTTACTGATAAAAAATCTTATACCGACTGGGAAAGAGGTATAAATATATTGAAAGAATATTTACCAGTTATTGATTATTTAGACTTGGCAATTACAGATAAAGAGTTTGAGAAAATTGATTTAAAACAAAAAGAAACTGCAAAAAGAAAATATTTCAGAACAAATTTTTCATTACTAATTGATACTATAATTGATTTAAGAAATTTTTACACACATTATTTCCACAAACCTATTTCAATCAATCCCGATGTAGCTAAATTTTTAGATAAAAATCTTTTAAATGTTTGCCTCGACATCAAAAAACAAAAAATGAAAACCGACAAAACCAAACAAGCTCTAAAAGATGGTTTAGATAAAGAATTGAAAAAGCTTATTGAATTAAAAAAGGCAGAATTAAAAGAGAAAAAAATTAAAACATGGAATATTACAGAAAACGTTGAAGGAGCTGTTTACAACGATGCTTTCAACCACATGGTTTATAAGAATAATGCTGGTGTTACAATATTAAAAGACTATCACAAATCAATATTGCCCGATGACAAAATTGATTCAGAATTAAAACTAAACTTTTCAATCAGTGGATTAGTCTTTTTACTTTCAATGTTCCTTTCAAAAAAAGAAATTGAACAATTCAAATCTAATCTCGAAGGCTTTAAAGGAAAAGTTATTGGCGAAAATGGAGAATATGAAATTTCAAAATTCAATAATAGTCTTAAATATATGGCTACACACTGGATTTTTTCATATCTGACTTTCAAAGGACTCAAACAGCGGGTAAAAAACACATTTGATAAAGAAACCCTTCTAATGCAAATGATTGATGAATTAAATAAAGTCCCTCACGAAGTTTATCAAACACTTTCAAAAGAACAGCAAAATGAATTTTTAGAAGACATAAACGAATATGTTCAAGATAATGAAGAAAACAAAAAGTCAATGGAGAACTCAATTGTTGTTCATCCTGTTATCAGAAAAAGATACGACGATAAATTCAATTACTTTGCTATTCGTTTCTTAGACGAATTTGCAAATTTCCCTACATTAAAGTTTTTTGTTACAGCAGGTAATTTTGTACACGATAAAAGAGAAAAACAAATTCAGGGAAGCATGCTTACTTCTGATAGAATGATAAAGGAAAAAATCAATGTATTTGGCAAACTTACTGAAATTGCAAAGTACAAAAGCGATTATTTTAGCAACGAAAATACACTTGAAACTTCTGAATGGGAATTATTTCCTAACCCAAGCTATCTTTTAATTCAAAACAATATTCCGGTTCATATTGATTTAATTCATAATACCGAAGAAGCAAAACAATGCCAGATAGCAATTGACAGAATAAAATGTACAACAAATCCTGCGAAGAAACGAAATACAAGAAAATCTAAAGAGGAAATAATAAAAATTATTTATCAAAAAAATAAAAACATCAAATATGGCGACCCTACTGCACTATTAAGTTCAAATGAGCTACCTGCATTAATTTACGAATTATTAGTTAATAAAAAATCTGGTAAAGAACTTGAAAATATTATTGTAGAAAAAATTGTAAATCAATATAAAACAATTGCAGGTTTTGAAAAAGGTCAAAATTTATCAAATAGTTTAATCACAAAAAAACTGAAAAAGAGCGAACCGAATGAAGATAAAATAAATGCCGAAAAAATTATTCTTGCAATTAACCGAGAGCTTGAAATTACCGAAAATAAGCTTAATATTATTAAAAATAATAGAGCAGAATTCAGAACAGGTGCTAAAAGAAAACATATCTTTTATTCTAAAGAATTAGGGCAAGAAGCAACTTGGATAGCATACGATTTAAAACGATTTATGCCCGAAGCTTCCCGAAAAGAATGGAAAGGTTTTCATCATAGCGAACTCCAAAAATTTTTAGCATTTTATGATAGAAATAAAAACGATGCAAAAGCTTTGTTAAATATGTTTTGGAATTTCGATAACGACCAATTAATTGGAAATGATTTAAACTCAGCCTTTAGAGAATTCCATTTTGATAAGTTTTATGAAAAATATTTAATTAAAAGAGATGAAATATTAGAAGGCTTTAAAAGCTTCATCAGCAATTTTAAAGATGAACCTAAATTACTAAAAAAGGGCATTAAAGACATTTACAGGGTTTTCGATAAAAGATATTACATAATTAAATCTACAAATGCTCAAAAAGAACAACTATTATCAAAACCAATTTGCCTGCCACGTGGTATATTTGACAACAAGCCAACATATATCGAAGGAGTTAAAGTTGAAAGCAATTCGGCTCTTTTTGCCGATTGGTATCAATATACATACTCCGATAAGCATGAATTTCAGTCTTTTTACGATATGCCAAGAGATTATAAAGAACAATTTGAAAAATTTGAACTTAATAATATCAAAAGCATTCAGAATAAGAAAAACCTGAACAAAAGCGATAAGTTTATATATTTCAGGTACAAACAAGATTTGAAAATAAAACAAATAAAATCGCAGGATTTGTTTATTAAACTTATGGTTGACGAATTGTTTAACGTTGTTTTTAAAAACAATATAGAACTTAACTTAAAAAAGCTATATCAAACATCTGACGAACGCTTTAAAAACCAGTTAATAGCCGATGTACAAAAGAATAGAGAAAAAGGCGATACATCTGATAATAAAATGAACGAAAATTTTATCTGGAATATGACCATACCACTTTCATTATGTAATGGTCAGATTGAAGAACCAAAAGTAAAGCTTAAAGACATTGGTAAATTCAGAAAACTCGAAACCGACGATAAAGTAATTCAATTGCTTGAGTATGATAAATCAAAAGTTTGGAAAAAACTCGAAATCGAAGACGAATTAGAAAATATGCCAAACTCATACGAAAGAATAAGGCGTGAAAAACTATTAAAAGGAATACAGGAATTTGAACATTTTCTACTCGAAAAAGAAAAGTTTGATGGCATAAACCATCCTAAGCATTTTGAACAAGACCTTAATCCAAATTTCAAAACCTATGTTATTAATGGAGTGCTACGAAAAAACTCAAAATTAAACTATACCGAAATTGATAAATTGCTCGATTTAGAACATATTTCAATAAAAGATATTGAAACATCTGCAAAAGAAATTCATTTGGCATATTTTCTTATTCATGTACGAAACAAATTTGGGCATAACCAATTACCAAAATTGGAAGCATTTGAATTAATGAAAAAATATTACAAAAAAAACAATGAAGAAACTTATGCAGAGTATTTTCATAAAGTTAGTTCACAAATCGTTAACGAATTTAAAAACTCCTTGGAAAAGCATTCTTGATTTAAAATTAGTTCTTTGAAATTTTGATATAGCTTACAAGTCAATGAATATAATAAACTCCTTATTTTGAATGGTATAAACAACAAGGCCAATCATTGATATGTCGTCAATTTGGTTGTAACTGCCCTTATTTTGAAGGGTATAAACAACAGAAGATTTTAACATATAACTACAGGGGATGTTGTAACTGCCCTTATTTTGAAGGGTAAAAACAACCGAATTCTTTCTGATATTTAATCGCTGTATGCTGTAACTGCCCTTATTTTGAGGGGTATAAACAACCTGTATCAAGAGTATGAAATCTGGTGAGACCGTTGTAACTGCCCTTATTTTGAAGGGTATAAACAACCTATTGGATTCATTGCCATCCCATACTAGGAGTTGTAACTGCCCTTATTTTGAAGGGTATAAACAACGTTTACCACCAACTCTACGCTGTTCACGTTGTTGTAACTGCCCTTATTTTGAAGGGTATAAACAACCACTGAATCCGAATTGAATAATTGAATAAAGTTGTAACTGCTCTTATTTTGAAGGGTATAAACAACTTCCGCATACGTTAGGGTTTATTGCAAAAAAGTTGTAACTGCCCTTATTTTGAAGGGTAAAAACAACTAATTTAAGTTATTGGTTTATAAATATATAGTTGTAACTGCCCCTATTTGGAAGGGTATAAACAACTAAAACAAAATAAGTTGCTATAATTCCACTGTTGTAACTGCTCTTATTTTGAAGAGTATAAACAACTGAATAAATCGCCTTGATTGAAGTCAGCTGGTTGTAACTGCCCTTGTTTTGAAGGGTATAAACAACCTCTTGAAAATCAACAATACGTTGATGTAAGTTGTAACTGCCCTTATTTTGAAGGGTATAAACAACCCTGTTAATTGTGAAAATGCGTATGATGATGTTGTAACTGCCCTTATTTTGAAGGGTATAAACAACATAAGTCTTTTTAGGGATTGAAAATCTTCGGTTGTAACTGCCCTTATTTTGAAGGGTAAAAACAACTCAAACATGAAATTTACACATTCCGGACGGGTTGTAACTGCTCTTATTTTGAAGGGTAAAAACAACCTAGTACAATCTTTTTGTTCAACAGTAGGAGTTGTAACTGCCCTTATTTTGAAGGGTAAAAACAACATGCTTTCGGCAGCATCAAAATCGTTTAGTGTTGTAACTGCCCTTATTTTGAAGGGTATAAACAACCTCCCACAACTAATTCAAAACTAGGGACGTGTTGTAACTGCCCTTATTTTGAAGGGTAAAAACAACTTAATTCTTTTATATCGTTATTCGACAGTAGTTGTAACTGCCCTTATTTTGAAGGGTATAAACAACATAAGCTTGATTGATATTTATTTGTGAATTGTTGTAACTGCCCTTATTTTGAAGGGTATAAACAACTAGATAAATCCGCACCGGCTATAATAGTTTGTTGTAACTGCCCTTATGTTACTCACGAATTGTTTGATTTCTCAAGGAGTTCGTGATTGCTAACGCAATTGAAGGGTATAAACAACATGTGGAGCCGTTTTGATTGTGTTCTCGGAGTTGTAACTGCCCTTATTTTGAAGGGTATAAACAACTCTGAATAACCTGTGAAAACAGAGAATCTAGTTGTAACTGCCCTTATTTTGAAGGGTATAAACAACAAAGGACATAATGATTCTGATTCTTTCGATGTTGTAACTGCCCTTATTTTGAAGGGTATAAACAACAATTGGTTATAATTATATAAAGAAAATTAAGTTGTAACTGCCCTTATGTTACTCACGAATTGTTTGATTTCTCAAGGAGTTCGTGATTGCTAACGCAATTGAAGGGTATAAACAACATAATTCCTTTACAGCTTTTTTTAAATTCTGTTGTAACTGCCCTTATTTTGAAGGGTATAAACAACTTTGATTAGTGAGTACAGATAATCAATATTGTTGTAACTGCCCTTATTTTGAAGGGTATAAACAACTATAATCTTGATAATAAAGCCAACAAGCTTGTTGTAACTGCCCTTATTTTGAAGGGTATAAACAACAAAAAATGTAAATACAGCAATTACATCGCCGTTGTAACTGCCCTTATTTTGAAGGGTATAAACAACATACATTTATTTTATGTGTTAGAAAACATGGTTGTAACTGCCCTTATTTTGAAGGGTATAAACAACCTTTTTATTTACGATTTACGATTTAGAGATTTACGATTTGAGCTTTGCAACCCAATCGTTCTTTGAGCTTGAAATTTGAGACTTGAAACTTGGAATTTGAAACTTTGAGCTTGAAACTTGGAGCTTTGCACTTGGGCTGGTTTTGTGTTGATTGAATAGTTTGTTTGGTTTTATTACAAAATATCATCTAATTATGTTTGGATTTACTACAAATTATATTACATTTATGTTTGGATTTATTACAAATGTATGATTAAACGACACATAATTAATGAATTAAATAAATGGTCTGTAAAGAAAAACAGAAAACCACTTGTTTTAAGAGGGGCACGTCAGGTAGGAAAAACGACAATTGTAAATGAATTTTCAAAAAAATATAAAAGCTATATATATCTTAATCTTGAAAATAGAGAGCATTTAAAAATATTTGAAAACAAAAATTCATTTTCAGAAGTATTTGAAGCAATATTTTATGTGAGTAACAAAGAAAAAGTCGAAGAAAGTATATTGATATTTATTGACGAAATTCAATATTCACCTGATGCTATAAGATACCTAAGGTATTTTTATGAAGAAAAACCTGAAATTCATGTAATAGCAGTAGGTTCATTACTCGAAACATTATTAAACAGAAATATTTCTTTTCCTGTTGGAAGAGTTGAATATATGGCGTTAAGACCATGCTCATTTATGGAGTATCTTAATGCAATAAAAGATACTGCATCAATTGAATTAATTGAATCGTTGAAAATTCCGGCTTATGCTCATGATAAAATATTAAATCATTTTAAACGCTATATGCTGATTGGCGGTATGCCTGAAGTAATTGCAAATTATGCAGAAAACAGAGATTTAGTACAATTAAATTCCATATATCAAACATTGCTAACCGGATTTAACGACGATGTTGAGAAATACTCCAGCAATAATTCTATGTTGCAATATATCAGACATATTTTAAGAACAGGATTTGCTTATGCAGGGCAAAGAATTAAATTTGAAAACTTTGGAGGTTCATCATATCGTTCGCGTGAAATGGCTGAGGCTTTTCGGACACTTGAAAAAACAATGTTGCTCGAATTAGTATATCCTATTACAAATACGACATTGCCAATTAGTCCGAATTTCAAGAAATCACCAAAACTACAATGGCTTGATTTAGGCTTGGTTAACTATGCCGCAGGTGTTCAACATGAAATTTTTAATTCAGATGAAATTAGTACAATTTGGAAAGGTATTAGTTCTGAACAAATAATAGGTCAAGAAATATTAGCTTATAATACTAATGTTTTATACAAAAGAAATTTTTGGACAAGAGAAGAAAAAAATTCTGTTGCAGAAATAGACTATATTATTAATTTTAACGGACTTATAATTCCAATAGAAGTTAAATCTGGTGACACAGGTAGATTGCGTTCATTACATTTATTTATGGATGCAGCACCACACAATGTTGCAGTTCGTGTTTACTCTGATAAATTTAGTATTGATACTGTAAAAACATTAGGAGGTAAAGAATTTAAACTTATTAATTTACCTTTTTATTTAATATCTCAATTAGAACGAATCTTACAATCTGTATTTTGATACATCTAATTTTTTACTACATATTCTGATAATAATTCATTAAAATAGCCCAAAAAGAAATGTTCGATAAAGGTTACGAGCCATATTTCTGGGCGGGGTTTGTGTTGATTGAATAGCTTAATTAAAAAATCGTAAGCTCTAATTGATTTCAGAGAAATATAAGCTTATTAGCCCATAGGGCTTCAATGTCAATAAAATACAATATATAAATAAATTTTGTTTGTAGGACATTAACAAAAAAAGAAATATGGCAAACTTCAATATCCACCTTTATAATGCTGTATATTCCCTACGGGAAAACATTAAACTGTGGTTTGAGTTTTTATTGTCATTAATACCCTATGGGCAAATTTTTATGAAAGCAAATTGAATTTACAAAAAATCTCAACTATAAATAGCTGATATTTATCACATTATACAAATAATTGCAATTTTGTACTTTCTATAATACAATTTATGCTTATATTTGTACTTTAAATAGTGCAAAATGGAAAGATTAATAGAATTATCGCAAAAAAAAATTCAGAATGTACCTACCGAATTTAAACGTTATCTTTTTAAAAAAATCAATTTAGACAATCGTTTAATAGGAATAAGTGGAGCAAGAGGCTCTGGCAAAACTACGCTGCTATTACAATTATTGGTAGAACATTATTCCGAAAATAAACAAGCAATGTATATAAGCTTAGACGACTTATATTTTACAAAAAATGAACTTGTTTATTTTGCGGAAAACTTTGTAAAAAAGGGAGGTAAGTGCCTTTTTATTGATGAAGTACATAAATATCCGAACTGGTCGCAGGAGTTAAAAAATATATACGATAATCTTCCCGAATTAAAGGTAATTTTTACAAGTTCATCGGCTTTGCAAATTTATAAAGGCAGCCACGATTTAAGTAGAAGGGCATTAATCTATAATCTTGCAGGTTTATCGTTCAGAGAATTTCTAACAATAAAATATAAAATTGACTTTGAGGAGATTTCATTAAATGATATTTTAGAATTTCCCGAAAAAATTTCTAATACCATTACTAATAAAATTAAACCTTTCCAGTATTTTACTGAATACTTAAAAAATGGCTTTTACCCATTTTGTAATGATAATGAATCTGATTATCAATCGAGGTTGCTTGCCACAATAAATCTTGTTATTGAAAACGATTTACTTGCAATAGAATCGATTGATTACAAGTCAATTGTGAAGTTAAAGAAGTTAATTCTTATTTTACCTCAGATGGTTCCATATAAGCCTAATATCACGCAGTTAGCCGAACAGATTGAAACGACAAGAAGTACTCTAATGAAATATTTGGATATACTTTTTAGAGCACAGATATTATTTTTATTGAATAAAGATACAATGGGAATAAATTTACTTAATAAACCTGAGAAAATTTATTTACACAATCCTAATTTGTATTATGCGTTATGTACCGAACAACCAAATATAGGCTCAATTAGAGAAACTTTTTTTGTTAATCAGATTTCACATAATCATAAAATTTGTTATTCAGATTCAGCCGACTTTTTTGTCAACAATAAATATACTTTTGAAATTGGTGGAAAAAACAAAACAAGAAAGCAAATTAAAGATTCTGAAAATGCTTTTATTGTAAAAGATGATATTGAATATGGTTATGAAAATGTTATACCGTTATACTTATTTGGGTTTTTATATTGATAATCTTTTATTTAGCAAGGTTTATTCTTTTTATTGTAATCTATGTAATCTAATTCTTAAAAAAAATGAAAAAAACAATATTCACAATAATAGTTATCTGTATTCTTTATTCTTGTAAAACAAAGCCATACAACTACTTTGAAGGCGAAACACAAGGCACAACATATCATATCACATTTGAAGAATCAGATGTAACTATAACAGGAGAAGAAATTGATTCAGTAATAGCAGAATTCAGCAAAGTATTCTCAACATACGATTCTACCTCGGTTATTTCAAGAGTTAACAACAACGAATCGGATGTCGAAATTAGTGAGGATTTTCAATACTTGCTTAAAGTTTCAGAGGAGGTTTATACTCAATCCGACAAATTATTTGATATAACCATAGCTCCCATTGTAAATGCTTGGGGTTTTGGGTTTGAAACTGCACAACATGTTGATAGCTTATTAATTGATAGCTTATTACAATATGTAGGATTTGATAAAATTCAATTATCTGGAAATAAAATAATAAAACAAAATTCAAATATCATGCTCGATGGAAATGCAATAGCACAAGGTTATAGCGTCGATATTGTCTCGAAATATTTAGAAGACCGAAAGGTAAAAAACTATTTAGTTGAAATAGGCGGAGAATTAAAAGCTATTGGAGTAAATAAAAATGGCAATGTATGGAAGGTTGGAATTGATAAACCAATAGAAAATAGTGATGCTGAAAACCGTGAACTACAGACTACTATCTTGCTAAAGAACATGTCATTAGCTACTTCAGGAAATTATCGTAATTTTTTTGTCGAAAATGGTGTCAAATACGCTCACACGATTAATCCAAAAACTGGTTATCCGGTTAAAAACGATTTGTTAAGTGTAACAGTTTTAACCAAAGAATGTATTTATGCCGATGCTTATGCAACAACGTTTATGGTTATGGGCTATGAAGCAAGCAAAAAGTTTGTTGAATCAAGACCCGATTTAGAGGCTTATTTCATATATACCGACAAAGACAATAAAATGCAAGAATACTACACAAGCAATTTTAAGAAAATGATTGCCGAGTAATTTATATTTCCATTGTTGGTGTTTTCACCGACAATTTCAAACTACCCTGTTGGAGACAACTCCAACAGGAAATTGCTGAGTAATTTATTTTTTTGTCCTAATCAAACTTAGAACTCCGTTTATAAACGTCAATGGATGAACTGGATTTCCGGAAACATATAGGTCAATGTGATATTTTTTAAGAAATTCCCTGTTTAAAGCTTGGCTTCCATCAAATATACCTCCACTAATTGCATCTGTTCCAGCTAAAATGATTATTTTAGGATCTGGCACAGCATCATAACAAATTTGTAATGGTTCAGCCATATTTTCAGAAATTGGTCCTGTAATAACTATTCCATCGGCATGACGTGGCGATGCAACAAACTCAATTCCAAATCTTCCCATATCAAAATTTACATTTCCGGCAGCATTCAACTCCCACTCACAACTATTGTCGCCTCCGGCTGAAACCTGACGAAGCTTTAGTGAACCACTAAAAAAGTTATAAATTTCAGTTCTAATTTGCTCAGGATTAAGCAAAATTTGCGACTCCTCTCCTTCTTTAATAATCAAGTCTGTTCTTGAATTTGCAGATATTTTATAATCCTTGGTAAATGAAATCTTTTCGGGAAAAGCAAAAGTACATTCGCCACAAAAAGTACATTTTCCTAAATCAATGCTAACAGGATTTGCTCCGATTGCTCCTGTTGGACAAACGTTTATAAGTTTATTTTCATCAACAACAGTTTTACTAATTATCGGTCTTCCTCTGAAAATACCTGGAACGTCAACAGTAGTAACATCTGGAATATACTGTTTTCCTTGATGATAAAGTATTTTTAAATTATTAATCATTTTTTTACTTTTTATTTACTACAAAGCCTCAAAATTAACAAAGAAAAATCAAATTTTGCTTTTCTTTTCCCTTTAAAATTTGGGCTTTAGATTTTTATATTTATTATAAATCATTTCCACGATTGTATCGGTCGAGGCAATATGCAGTAAAGAATTGCATGGCTACTTTCCTATTCACCAACACGAAATTTTATGCTGACATAACGAATGAATTACTACTGAACCAATATTGTACATAGACTTTGTTTCCCAACTGTGCGTTATAATTCATTTCTAAATGCTCTTTTTAACAAGATTGGAGTTGTTAAGGTTGTTAGAATTCCCATTATAACAAGTATTGAAAAAATCTCTGTATTTATTAGTCCAGCATTATAAGCAATATTAGCAATAACTAATTCCATTATTCCCCTTGCATTAAGACCTATTCCAAGAGTCAAAGACTTTTTTCCATTAAGACCTGCAAATCTTCCACCGAAATAACCCCCAATAATTTTTGAAAAATATGAAACAAAGACTACTGCTATTAAAAGTCCAATATTACTGATAGATAAGAAATTAAACTCAAGACCAATGCCCGCAAAGAAAATAGGGGCTAAAAAACCCATTGCAATATTACCTGTGGTTTTTTCTATAGATTTCAAATTATCCTTTCCTATTAATTGCTCACTTATCAACATTGAACCAAAAAAAGCACCAACGATGAAATGTAGCCCTAATGTTTCTGTAAATGTTGAGAACAATAAAATAAATACAAAAAATAAAGCAAATAATGGCTCTTTACCTTTTAATAATGATATGAGTTTATTCAATGAATTCTCAATATAATCGCCCCTACGAAGAACTTTCTTTATTAAAATATATACAGAACTTAAAATTACAATAAACACTACCAACTTTAGTAAAGAAACTGAACCTGCTTTTAAAATTGAAAAGACAGAAAAATCAGTATCCTTTATATTGATTAAAACACCAAGTATAGTCAGTGCTAAAACATCGTCAAAAATCGCTACTGAAATTATTTTTTGTCCAACATCTGTATTTATTTTACCTAAATCCATTAAAATTCTTATACTTACAGGAAGAGCAGTTATCGCAACACAAAGTCCTATAAATAAAGATGTCATAATATTTTGATTAAATAAAAAACCGATACTTGTACCACAGATTATGGGAATAAAGAAAGCCATTAATGAAATAATCAAATTTCTCCCTTTTAAAGATTTTAGTATTGAATTAATATTTATTTCTAGACCAACCATAATTACTAAAAGAAATATTCCAAGTTCAGAGATTACCTTTATGTCTTCTGTTCTATGAATTAAATTTAATAAACTTGGTCCTAAAATTATTCCAGCTAATATTTCACCAATCATCGAAGGTTGTTTAAAACGTTCAAACAATTCTCCTAATAATTTTGCTGCAACTAATAAAATTAATAGATTAGTAAAGAAAGGAAGCTCAAAAAATGCCTCAGTCATATTTTATTTTCTTTTAGTGGTTTTGTGATTAAAAATCATTTTCATTGTCTTTAGTTTTTTCTTTTTCGCATTGTTGGCAACAATTATATATGCCAAACAACCCTACAGTTTGAGAGTTGATTACTATCCGTTTTAATCGTTTATACATAACTTGCTACCTAAATCTTTAAGTTGCATAACTTATCGCTCTATGATTGGTACAGACAACTCTATATAGCTTTACATTTGTAAACCTATTAAGATTATGCTTATATTCTACAAATCATTTCCACAATAAGACAAATTGAAACTTTTATTACAAATCGGAAAATCAGAAATTTCATTATTCCTAACCGATAAAGCTAAAGCAAGCCAATTATGAAGTGAAGGATCTTTTATTTTATACATTTTCAATTCACCGTTTTCGTCGGTAATTGCACAATGGCATATCTCTCCTCTCCAGCCTTCAACCAACGAAACAACAAACGAATCTGCTAAAGGAGATTCCATCACATTTTCTTTAATGTCATGCTTTGGAAATTTATCAAGCATTTTTGTAATTAATTCTATCGAAGCATTTATTTCACCCATTCTTAACTTTGCTCTTGCATGAACATCGCCTGTTTTGCCTAATATTGGCTGATAGTTTAACTTTTGATAAAATCCTGCCGGATGCGAAAAGCGAATATCTCTATTCAAATTACTTGCACGAGCAGTCATTCCAACTGTACCAATACTAGTTGCAGTTTCAGTTGAAACAGTTCCTGTTTTTTCAAGTCGTGCCAAAACTGAAGGCATATCAAAAATTTCGCTACTCATTTCCTTAAAATCAGGTTTATAAGCATTTATTACCTCAAACCATTTTTCAGCTAATTGTTCACTAAATGGAAAGTTAGTTTTGCCAGCCCTGATAAGACTTTTTGCCAAACGATTTCCGCACCATTGCTGAAAATAATTAATTATAGGAGTACGCAATCGTCCAAAAACAGAACTACCTAACTGATAAGCAATATCGGTACAAATTGCACTTAAATCGCCAGTGTGAATTGCAATTCGCTCATGTTCAAGTGCCAAAACTCTTTCAAATTGTAAAGCTTCGCTTGGTTTAAAATCACATAAGCTTTCCCATGCCTGAGCAAAAGCTACTGTATGTCCGACAACTGTGTCGCCTGCAATATTTTCGGCAAGAGTAGTTCTTTGTAATAAATTTTTCTTTTCCAGAAACAATTGTTCAATTCCTCGGTGCTGATAACCAAGTTGAATTTCGAGATGCAAAATTTGTTCTCCATTACAAATAAATCGAAAATGTCCAGGCTCTATAACGCCAGCATGTATTGGTCCAACGCCAACTTCGTGTAACTCTTCACTCTCAATTTTATAAAAAGGATAATTTGCAATAATGTTGTTTTTGTCGGCTCTATTAAATGGGTATCTGACAGGCTTTTGCCATGGATGACCGATAAAATCAATTCCGAAATTTTCGTGAATCTCACGCTCAAAAATGTGCAATGCAAAATGCTTTGTAGTAATTGATTGTAATTTATCGTTTGAATTCACAATTGACGATAACACATTGATAGAATGTTTGCTATCATCTGCAATACAGCAAATAAGTTTAACATTTCCCTTTTCAGGAAAACCAAAATAATTTACACAATGATATTTAATATCTTTTGTAAGAAAATTTGCAATTACATCAGCAAAAATATCGTATTCCAAAACCGGAATTGAAAAAACAGAAATTCGCTGATTATTATTTACTTCAATGTAATTCATATCATTATATTAAATTTTTAATTGCTTCCTGAATCAAATCATTAAAGAAAACAGGCGGATTTAATCCAAGATAAATTACTAATCCCATTAAAATATATTGAGATAAAGTTTCATAAGAGTTTACCTTTTCGATGCAACTTTCGTCAAAATCGACTGGTGGTGTAAACAATATTTTTAAAAAATTCCTTCCTAAAGCCCAGAAAATAAATGTAAGCAATATTAGTAATGGAATAAGCAGGTATAAATAATTAGCCTGAAACAAAGCTTTAAAAATGTAAAATTCGCTAATAAATAATCCAGAAGGAGGCATTCCTGTAACACAAATAAAGGCTATAAGCATAAAGATTGCTCCAGAAATATTATACTTAAAATAATTACCAATATAATAAGTATTTTTTGTTTTATAAGTTTTATAAATATGCCCGATTTGAAAAAAAAGTGCAGATTTTGCAAATGAATGTAATATAATATGCAGAATAGCAGCATAATATCCAATTCCTCCGGCAGCCAACCCGAGCATAATTACGCCCATGTGTTCGATACTCGAATACGCCAACATTCGCTTAATATTCTTAACTTTAAGCATGTAAACAGTTGCAATAAATATTGATAAAAATGCCGAAATCATTATTACATGGTTTGCCCATTGATGCAATGGATTGTGTGAAATAATTTCGTAAAACCTGAAAACTCCAACAAATCCAACATTCATCAGAACGCTTGAAAACAAAGCCGCTGCTGGCGTTGGAGCTTTATCTTTGGCATCAATTCCGGCTGTGTACATTGGTACTAAACCAAGTTTTGCAGTAAATCCAGTAAAAATAAAAATGAAAGACAAACGAAGCCAAAACTGATTTAAATTCGGTGCAAGCTCTATTAATGTCTCATAGTGAAGAGTTTCTTGATTTGTATCGCCCAGAGCAAGGCTTAAAAACAATATTCCAATAAAAACAAATACCAGACTTATTGAACAAACAAAAATATATTTCCAGGTTGCTTCTATTGATCCAGCATTTCTTCTATGAAATATTAAGGCTGAGGCACTTAATGTTGTCAATTCAACAAAAATCCATGTAACTGCTATATGCGACGACAAATATGCGGCAGATAATGCCATAATCAGCATAATCATTGCAACATAATAAATGCTTCTTGCTCTTCGATTATCCTGTTCTTTATAAATATAATCGTAACTATGCAATAGTGCAGGAATACTGATAATTGTTAAAGTAATCAGCATCAGAATTGCTAACGCATCAGCCTTAAAAAAATTAAATTCGGTTAAACCTTTATGTGTAAATTCATACGCAGTAAATATGATTTGCATTAACAAAAAGAGTAAAACTAATATTTTACGAACAATGGTGACTTTGTTAAAAAACAAAATTCCACTAATCAATAACGAAGCTGCTATGTATATTAAAATCATAACTTTCTATTAATCTTTTAAATTGCTTAATTGCGAAACATCAGTATCTTGAAGTACGTCGCCTACTTTATTTATAAAAATTCCCAACAGAAAAACACTTACAAAAACATCAAATAAAACGCCCAAATTCACAAGCATTGGCATTTCTTTTCCAACCGCTAATGACAAAATAAACACACCGTTTTCAATTAATACATAACATATTACGTGTGTTATAATTTTCTTACGAGTACTCATAAAATACAAACCACTAAATAATGCTGATAGAGCCACAACAAAATATATTTTATGATTATGTATATCATGAATTACATTTGAAACCATAAAAGTTGCTGCAATTATTAGTGTTACAATAATTAACGACACAAAATTTGGCAAATAAGGTTCAGCTTCTCTTGTAATATTATTTTTTATAATTACATACCTTAAAAACAATGGAATTGCAATTGCTTTTACAATTATTGTTTCTAAAAGTATAATAATAAGAGTAGCCAAATTACTTTCAATAAGTCCATAAAATGCTATTCCAAACAATAAAACGCCTTGCAATGCCAAAATTTTAACATAAGTCATTAATCTGTTCCCTATTGCAAAAAACAGCAATGACATCGTGAAAACAATAAGTAAAATGTTTATCATAATATTTTCAATTTTATTAATAATTTTTTACAATCATACCCTTTTCAAGTCCTAAATTCCAAGCCACAAGTTCCAAACTTCAAACTTCTAATTTCTATCTTCTAATTAGTTGAACTTCCCCATTACCATCAACACACTAAAAAACACCAACAACGAAACCGATGATAACACTAAAATAAACTGTGCATTATGACTCATTCTGAACCTTGCCGAAAACGATTCAAGTAATCCAACAACAACTGCAAACAAGCTTTGAATGAAAATAAATAATGGAATACTATAATACAATGGCAAATTTCCCATAAATAAATTAGCAATCAAAGCTCCGTAAAGTGCAAATTTCATATTAGTTCCATGCAAAATCAGACCAAGGTCGAATCCGCTATTATCCAAAATCATAACTTCGTGCATCATTGTAAGTTCGAGATGTGTTTTTGGGTCATCAATTGGCATTCGGCTGTTTTCAATCATACAAATTATTATTAAAACAAAAGTCGCTAAAGTTCCAATTGCATAAGATGTATATGAGCCAAAATGAAAAGTCATAAAAATTTCCTGAAACGAAGTATGCCCTGTAAGTAAAGCTAGTGAACCCATCAAAATAAAAAATGCAGGTTCTGCCAACATCGAAAACAAGGCTTCACGGCTTGCTCCCATTCCTTCGAAACTACTTCCTGTGTCGAGTGCCGAAATAATATTGAAAAATTTTCCCATTGCTAGCACATAAGCAAAAAACACAAAATCATAAGAAAATGAAATAATTCCTTTATAATGTCCAAAAGGCAAAACTAAAATTGCCATTATAATTGATGCAAAATAAATTGAAGGTGCAATCTGAAAAATGATGCTTGTGGTTTCGCTATATACAGCACCTTTTTTGAACAATCTTAAAATATCTTTCATTGGCTGAAAAACTCCAGGTCCTTTTCGTCCCGAAGCAAGACTTTTAGTTCTGATTACAATACCTGTAAAAACAAAACTGACTAATATTATTAATACAAAACTCAACATATCTCAGAACTTATTTAAAAAGTTAACAAATAATTCGCATAGATGGATTACCAGCGGAACTCCAGTCAATAATCCGATAAATAGCATTCCGTACAAAATATAATACTGAAGCTTACCATTTTGTAAAAAATGAAAATAATTTAAAAATTGACGCAATTGTCTGATAGGCCAATCAAACAATATTTCTTCTGTTTTATCTTCGGCATGAGTTGAGTGTGAGGCTTTTTCAGGAAAAATGCTATTTATTTCAACTTTATGCTTCTTGATAGATAATAATGGTTCAGCAATTTTTCTATATCCTCTCACAAAAGAACTTGCAGAGTATTGCATTTTACTGTTTGGAGCTACATATCCGCATCCCCAAG
>MEND01000237.1:20948-25562 GCA_001768975.1 Bacteroidetes bacterium GWA2_31_9
AATTAGTTTCATTTGCAAGCTGATTTAAAGGATTATAACCAGTTATTTGTTCAACAGGCAACGACAGAAACCGAATAAATAATCCCGGAAAAATTCCGATTAAAACAATAAATAAAACTATCAGATACATTGGAAAAAGCTTCACCCAATGACTTTCTACAACTTTATGCTGAAATTCAAATCGAGACGAGCCAAGAAAAATAGTTCCAAAAGCTTTTGTAAAACAAAGAATTGCAAGTCCGCCAATCAACGCCAATCCGAATAAAGCATAAACAAGCAAAAGCAGATAAGGAAAACTGACAATACTAAAACCTTTAAACAACCCACTATAAATAATAAATTCTGAAACAAATCCATTGAAAGGCGGAAGTCCGCAAATTGCAAGTGCTGCAATTAAAAACAAAAACGCTGTATGTGGCATCTTTTTAATTAAACCCCCAAAATGCTCAATATTCATCGAATGTGTTGATTGATAAACATTACCAGCACCATAAAACAAAAGCGATTTAAATAAGGAATGATTCAGCACATGCAACAAAGCTCCTGCAAATCCTAAAACAGAAAGCATAGTATTTTCATAACCAATTCCAATACAGCCAACTCCAATTCCAATTCCAATAATTCCGATATTTTCGATGCTATGATAAGCTAGTAATTTTTTCAGATTATGTTGAACTATAGCTAACATAACTCCATAAACTCCTGTAAGAACAGAAATTGCAAGAATAAAATAACCAATTGCCAAAAAATTTGTGTTTAGTAAAATCAACATTCTTAAAATTCCATAAATTCCAATTTTAATCAGCACTCCCGACATAACACCCGAAACATGCGATGGAGCAGCAGGATGAGCATAAGGCAACCATGTATGAAAAGGTACAAATCCAGCTTTTATACCAAATCCCACAAAAAATAATGTCATCAATAAAAAGCTGTAAAGCGGTTTCTCTGTTTCAGCAAATAAGCTAAGTGTCTCAAAATTATAACTTCCAGTTTTAATACTTATCCATATAAATGCTAGCCCAAGAATAAACACAGCAATATGAGATTGTATAAGATAGTTTAAGCCCGCTTTATTTGTGGCAACTTTGTGTCCTTCAAATATTACCATCAAAAATGCACTTATTGTCATAATTTCCCATGCTACCAAAAAAACTATCATATTTTGAACAACACAAACTGCTAACATTCCGGCATGAGCAAATAAATAGCTAATCCAATGTACAGAAAGCTTTTCACTCTGTCCTGAATATGCTTGCATATATTTAGAGCCATAAATTACACCTGTAATAAATGTGAAATTTATTGTCAGAATAAACCAGGCTGAAAGTGGGTCAATTTTTATTGGAATTTCGCCAGTAACTAATGAGCCTGAAAGCAATAAATCAGTACTGTTTCCTAATAAAGCATCAATTGCAGGAATACTGCTAAAAATTACCGACAATATTACAGAAAATATAGCAACATATCCTTTCCAATTCGATGACAAAAACGGAATTACCAAAACTGAAATTAAAAGTGATAATATGAATGAATTTATATAAATCATTAAATTATACTAAGATAAGTTCCAAAAAAAATCAATATTATAAAAATTAATCCGTAAAGAATATATCGTTGCAGGCTTCCATTCTGAATAAATTGAAATAAATCCATAAAATACAACAATCTGTTTAATGTTTTATCAATAATTCTAAATTCGACAAAATCGGTGTATAATGCAGAATGTCGTCTCGCTTCAGGAAAAATCTCATTTGGCTTTAATTCGTTATATTTTTTCTTCTCGAAAACAATAAAACTTAATAACTTGCCAAGTGTTTTTGAAAAAGATTTTCCAGTGTATTGCATTGCTACATTTGGAGCAACATATCCGCAACCCCAAGTCGCAGAAGAAACAGCAACTTTCTTATTTTCAACAACTTTCCTTACAATTAAAATTGCAATTATTACGATTATAAAAAGTAAAGCATAAATTCCAATTGAAGAAATTGCTGTAAAAATTGAAAAATCATAATTTAAAAACGAAAGATTTACAGCCGGAAATGTGGTAGAAATAATTGCCATTACTTTTGTAATATAAAATACAGGAAAAATTCCAATAGAAAGCATAACTGCAATAATAATATATTGTGGCAATCGCATGTGAAACGGAACTTCAACAGGCTCAATATGAAGCTGATTACGAGGCGAACCAAGAAAAATAACCCCAAAGCTTTTTGTAAAAGTAAAAATTGAAATTCCACCTATAAAAGCCAGACTTCCAATGGCAAAAATCATCAAAAATGTAAGGTATAAATCCTGCGACCACAATCCTTTAAAAAATCCTGAATAAAGAATAAATTCCGAAACAAATCCGTTAAATGGTGGTAATCCGCCAATTGCAATAGCTCCAAAAAGAAATATTAAAGCAGTCTGTGGCATTTTTTTTATCAAACCACCAAGTTGCTCCATATCACGAGTATGAGTTTGTTGATAAACCGAACCTGCCGAAAAAAACAATAGCGATTTAAATAACGAATGATTCAAAACATGTAATAATGCACTCGAAAAACCTAAAACCGTCAAAACATTGCTATCAGTGCCAATTCCAATCAAACCTAATCCAATTCCAGAGCCAATAATTCCAATATTTTCGACAGTGCAATAAGCCAACATTTTCTTAAAATCGCGATGCATAGCTGAGTTTATGATTCCAAAAAGTCCAGTAAAAAGGGATAAAACAAGCATTGACTCGCCAAGTATTACAAAATCACTTTGCAAATAAGTTACAACTCTGAAAATTCCATAAATTCCAACTTTTACAATAACTCCTGACATAACTCCCGAAACATGCGATGGAGCAGCAGGATGTGCATGTGGCAGCCACGAATGCAAAGGAATAAAACCAGCCTTAATTCCGAAACCAATAAAAAACAAAAGAAATAACCAAATGTTAGAGTTGACAGCAAAAAAATCTTTAATTGCTACAAAATCCATTGTACCTTGAGCTATGTAAACCCATAAAAATGCGACAGTTATAAATGCTACACCAATATGCATCTGCACAAGATAATTCAATCCAGCCTTTAAAGTTTTAATGTTTTGATGCTCAAAAATTACAAGCAATAAAGACGAAAGCGACATAACTTCCCAAATTACAAGGAAAACAAGACTATTCTGAACAATACACACCCAAACCATCGAAATCTGAAAAAGCAAATATTCAATCCAATGCAATGTCAGATTTTTAGTCTGAACAGAATATTGCTTCATATATCCAATGCCATATATAGCTCCGGTAAGACTTGTAAAATTAATAATCAGAATAAACCAAGCTGAGAGTGCATCAATCCTCAATGGAATATCACCAAAAAATCCAACATTTCTGAAAATATAATTTATCTCGTTTCCATTAATTACATGAATTGCTGGAATACTTAATAGTAAGGCATTTATAAAAACAAACAAACTATTTACTACAGACTTTTTATCTGAAGGCAATACAGCAATAAACAACCAGCCAACTACGGTAGAAACAAGAGAAAATAACAGAAATTGAATGTCATTCATATCGATTCAATATTATAATAAACAGACAGTTATAAAATAATTTTATTTAAAAAATAACAATGTGCGAAGATAATGTTAAATAAAGTATATTGATTTAAGAAAGATTAAATAAATATTTGATATTAATCAAATTATTATTTGACATCGAATTTAATTTTTAATTTTGTTTAAAATTTATGTCAGAAAAAGAATAAATGCCACAGATAGCACAAATTTTACTCATAAATCGCATATTTTTAAAGGCATTCGTGAGTCGCTTCGCTATGTTCACAGATTTAAAACAACCAAAGGTTGTTTTATCTGTGCTAATTCAAAAAAATCTGTGAATCAAATCTGTGATAATTAGTGTAATCTGTGGCAAAAAAGCAAAAACATTAAACTAGTCAATATCTGGCAAATACTAAAATATAAACACATGAAAAACACCGACGAACAAATAATAAGCAAATTTAAATTTAACTCCGAGT
This sequence comes from Bacteroidetes bacterium GWA2_31_9, assembly GCA_001768975.1. Lineage (GTDB taxonomy): Bacteria > Bacteroidota > Bacteroidia > Bacteroidales > GWF2-33-38 > GWA2-31-9. The sequence continues at coordinate 24,965 of MEND01000237.1, forward strand.
TTGTTTTATCTAACCTTCCTGACGAAGATTTAAAAGAAATTGAAGATAATATTCGCTACAGAAAATATAAGCGAAACAAAAATATTTTTATAGAAGGAAACTATCCATCAGGTATTTTCTATGTCAAAGAAGGAAAAATTAAGAAGTACAAAAACTACAACGAAGGCAAAGAGCAGATAATTTATATTTGTACAAAAGGTGAATTTTTTGGTTACTCGGCATTATTGAGCGAAGAACAATATACTGATTCGTCGGCTGCACTTGAAGATTCTACAGTTGGCTACATTCCTAAAGAAATATTTCTTAAAATTTTAAATCGTTCTCCAATTCTATCATTAACTTTATTAAAAAACCTCAGCCACGAATTTGGAGTAATGGTAAATAACGTAGTTACGTATGCACATCGTACAGCTAGAGAGAGAGTTGCATTGTCGTTGATTTTATTGAACGATAAATTTAAGGAAGATAGTGAAGGAAAAGAATTTGTCGAAATTGTTTTACCTCGCGAAGATATGGCAAACATGGTTGGAACTGCTCTCGAAACCTTAACTCGTTTACTTTATGATTTTAAAGACGAACAACTTATCGAAATTATTGG
>MEND01000238.1 GCA_001768975.1 Bacteroidetes bacterium GWA2_31_9
TGTTTTTTCTTGCGAAAATAAAGTATCTTTAGTTTGATTAGAAATTTCTGCATATTCAAGAGCTTTCTGATAATTTCCAAGCTTTTTATATACTTTTTGCAAAATCACAGATAATTGGTACGTTAAAGAAGCTGATTTAATTTCGTTTGCAAGTATCATAGATTTTTTTCCATTTTCAAGTGCTAATTGCAAATACTGATTCATATTATTTTGATTGTATAATAATAAATACAATGAGGAAATATTTCCATAAACTGTAGCAATTCCATTTTTATCTTGTAACTCTTCATCCAACTTCAAAGAGTTGTTATAATAATATAATGCTTTATCGTATAACATGTTGGCATCCTTTACATTTTTAACAAACATAGCTTTTTCCATAAATGCAGTTCCAATGTTTGAATAGCTCTGAGTTATACTTCTTTTATCACGTAGTTCTATTGCAATATTTAATGATTGTTGATAATAATCAATTGCTTTATCATAATAAACGATAATGGAATCAGATTTAAGAAGCAATTTTGTCTGATCCATATAAATAAGCCCTATATTATTGTATGTCTGTGATATTCCATAGACATCATTTATTTCGTCTTTAATCTTTATCGACTTATTAAAATATTCTAAAGCCTTTTCATTACTTCCTTGGTAATAATACACTAATCCAATATTGTTAAAGCAATGTGCTATGCCTTTTTTATCATTTAACTGCTCGGCAATTTCTAAAGTTTTCATATAATATTCGATAGCTTTATCATATATTCCTTGTTCAGAATATACATTTCCAATCTTATTAAAACATTTATAAACACCATCTAAATCATTACTCGTTTCTTTAATGATTAATGCTTTATTGTAATAATAAATAGCCGAGTCATAATTAGCTCTACTAGAATAGATAAGACCAATATTTGAGAAACAAGAAGATAAAATTTTATTGTTTTTTATTTTATTAGCAATTTCAAAGCTATACATGTAATTAATCAAGGCATCATCGTAATTTCCTAAGTTATAATACACATTTCCAATATATAAGTATGATGTGGCTTTATGAAATAAGATTTGATTGCCGAGTGCTTTATTTTTGTCGGCAAGTGAAATGGCATTTTTATAGAATAGTATTGAAGAATCGGCATCAATTAGTTCATATACATAACCAATTCCTTCATTTAATAACGTTATTCTGTTGGTATCGTGTTTGGCATTATTATATAAATTCCATAAAGAGTCTAATTCTTTACTTTGTGCATAAACAACAATAGATAAGAATGTTAATAATTGAATAAAAATAAATATGACAATCTTCAATCTCGGCATTTTAGTCAAATATATAATTTATTTGGGAAGTAGTATCAAAACAGAAACTAGAAATTCTACTAAAAGATTTAAGTATTTGCTTAAAATGAGAATTGAAAATAAAGATTAAACCTATTTTCTTGTTCTGGTAATATCATAACTATTGATGTGTCTATCTTTTTTTGACTGATAGATATCATTTATAGTAACCATAATACCTGTTTCCTCAACTTCTCCAAATTTGTGATTTAAAGAGGTTCCAAATGTCATCATTGTTGGAGAAAGATTCATATAAGAATTTACAAGAGGCGGAATATTTTCGCCAAGTACTCTAACCGATTGAGAAAGGATTTTGTAATTTTCTTCGTAATTAGCTCCCTTAAATAACTCTTTTAATTTTTCCTCTTTTGTAATTAATTGTATTGGTTCTTTTGGAAAAACTAATCTCTTATTGTCTGGGCAAAATGTTTTAAGAAAATATAGTATAATATCTCTAGCTTCCACATTAAATGTGTTGTACATTGTTACTTTTCCGAAGAAATATTTTACAGAAGGATTATCGACAACTAATGCCCCAAGTCCATCCCATAAATTGTCTAATGAAAAGATGTTTTTCCTAACAGACACAACTGACTGATATTTAGGCTGTACAAATGAGCGACCAAGTTCTATTAAATACGGTAAATAGTCACTTATAAATTCATCAGAAAACTCAAACAAACTACCAGTAGCAATATTAATATTTCCATTTTCGTCAGTTACATTTGAGTTACAAATTTTATATCTGTAACCTCCAACAATTTCTTTATCTTCAGGATTCCAAACAATAAGCTGATTATAAGGATTTTCGCAAGTGTCGTATAAATCAATATCAATTGATTTTCCGGTTCCTCCACCTGCTGTACGAAATGAAATTTCTCTCAAGCGACCTATTTCCTTCATCAAATTTGGAGAATTATGAGCATTTACAATATAAATTTCATTATTTCCAAAATTAGAATATCTAACGAATCTTTCGTTAGTTAACTCACTTTCAATTATATCTAAGGATATTGGGTCTATTACCTTGTCCATTTATTATTTATTGCTTTAGAGGTTAAAATTGTAAATTTTTTTTGATAAAAAAAACTTAATATTTCAAGTTTAGATATTCTTTAGGCTATAAACCTGATTTCTTGTCCATTCTGCCCATTCATTCACTTTTTTAGATTTATCAAAAGTTGAATAAGGGATAGGTTTTCCAAAAGTAAGTCCAATCTCACAATTATATTGCTTATAAACTTCATCTGGTAAGTAAATCATTTCAATATTAGCCTTTATGCCAATTTTTTTGCGAAAGTTAGAGAAGTTATAGAAAAAATTTGAATTTCGAGCAGTTATATAAACAGGAACAATGTCTCTCGTATATTTCTGTGACATAGTAATAAAGCTTTTTTTCCATTCTAAGTCTTGAATTATTCCATTAATTTTTCGAGAGACTAATCCAGCTGGAAACATAAGGACCTGATTTTCTGAAGCAAATGTTTCTTCTAAAATATTAAAATATTCTCTTGAATTACTTCCATGTTTATTTACAGGTACGAAAACTGATGAAAGGTTCTGAATATTCATTAGAATATCATTTACTATAAATTTAAATGACTTATGGTATTTATAAACTGTTTGCATTAATACCATACTTTCTAATCCTCCTAATGGATGATTTGCTACAAAAATATATTTTCCGGAAGTAGGTATATTTTCTTCATTTTTAATCCAAATATTTACTTTAAATTCATCAACAATTGCATTTACAAAATCAATTCCTTGCTTTTCATGATTTCTAATTAAAAAATCATTCATTTCATCCTGATGAATAGTTCTCTTAATGTAGGCAATTATAAAACGTGGAATTAATCTATATAGGTTAGGATTTTTTTTTCTTAAAACTCCTTCAATATCAATTAAAAAATCTTTCTTTTTAGTCAAATCACTCATGGAATAATAAAATTTCGGAATTGATTATTCTGCAATTCTTATATCTCTAATTCTTAACTGCAAAGTTATTTTTCCTTGAAAGTTATTTTCTTCAATAGAATAACAAATGTCAACAGGTTGTTTTTTATTAATTATCTCAAAATGTTCTGCTTGTCCGAAAGCAATTCCAGTTAAAACATTATATGGATCATCTTCTTGAATCAAATCTAATTTTAAATGTTCGTTTTCTTTTCCTACTATTCTTGATGAACCAAAATCAAATACATTTTTTGTAAGAAAAACTGGACGCATATTTTCGGGTCCAAAAGGTTCCATTTGTTTCAAAATCCTAAAAAATTTATCATTAATTTCTGAAAAATTAATTTCTGCATCAATATCAATATATGGTGTTAATTGTTCTTCTAAAACGGTTTCTGAAACAATTTTTTCAAATTTATCTTTAAATGCTTCAAAGTTTTCAGGTTTCATTGTCAATCCTGCTGCATACATGTGTCCACCAAAATTTTCGAGATATTCGTTGCATGAATCAATTGCTTTATATAAATCAAAGCCAGGTACCGACCTTGCAGAGCCTGTTAAAATGCCATCAGATTGAGTTAATACAACTGTTGGTCGGTAATAAGTTTCAATTAATCGAGATGCAACTATTCCAAGAACTCCTTTATGCCATTCGGGTTTAAATAATACTGTAGATTTTTTATTCATAAGGATATCGCTATCCTTAATAGTATTAAGAGCTTCCAGAGTAATTGAGCTATCTAAATCTTTGCGATGTGTGTTAAATTTATTTATTTCTTCGGCAAAATCGAAAGCTTCTTTTTCATTTCCGGCAAGTAATAATTCAACTGCTCTATTTCCGCTATTTATTCTGCCTGCAGCATTAATTCGTGGTCCAATTTTGAATACTATATCATTGATACACATTTCGGTAATCGTACCTGATAAGTTCATAATTGATTTTAAGCCAATTGATGGGTTTGAATTTAAAAGTTTTAAACCAAAAAAAGATAAAATTCGGTTTTCATCAACAATTGGAACTATATCAGATGCAATACTTACGGTAAGAATATCTAAGTACATGAATAATTCTTCTAATGGAATATTATTTTTAATACAAAATGCCTGAAGAAATTTAAATCCAACTCCACAACCTGATAATTCTTTAAAAGGATATTTGCAATCGGGTCTTTTGGGATCAAGTACTGCAACTGCTCCAGGAATAACGTCGTCAGGATTATGATGATCGCAAATAATAAAGTCTATTCCTAACTTTTTGCCATAAACAACTTTTTTTTCGGCTTTTATTCCACAATCAAGAGCTATAATTAGGGAAAAGCCGTTTTCATGTGCATAATCCATTGCCTTATATGAAATTCCATAACCTTCACCGTATCGGTCGGGTATATAATATTCAATAAGTTTATGTCGCTTTTCCAGAAACGAAAAAACCATTGCAACTGATGTAGTTCCATCGACATCGTAATCGCCGTAAATAAGTATTTTTTGATTTTCAGATAGAGCATATTCCAGACGTTCAACAGCATCGTGCATATCCTTCATAAGAAAAGGATCGTGCAAATCGTCTAAAGATGGACGAAAAAAAGATTTCGCATTATCAAAAGTTTTGATTCCTCTCTGAACAAGTAAATTTGCTAACGCATTATCAATATTTAATGCACTAGATATTGAATTTATTTCGTCTTTGTTTCCTATAGGTTTTACTACCCATCTTTTTGCCATTTCCCGCCATTTTTTAGGGTTGTAAGTTATTAATTAATTTCGACCTGAAAAACTTCTGCAAAATGTTTTATAATAAAATTTTTAACACTCTCGCTGTCTATATTTTGATGTAGTTCTTCCTGAATTGAAGTTACTCCTTTGTCGGTAAATCCACATGGATTAATATGATTAAAATAGCTTAAATCGGTATTTACATTTAATGCAAAACCATGCATTGTAACCCATCGACTTGCTCTAACGCCCATTGCACATATTTTTCGAGGTAGTTTTGAATTATTATATGTTAACCAAACTCCTGTTGCTCCTTTTATTCGTTCGCCAACTAATCCAAATTCGGCAATTGTACGTATTATTACTTCCTCTAAATCACGCATATATCGGTGAATATCTGAATAAAAATTTTCTAAATCTAGAATTGGATAACCAACAATCTGACCAGGTCCGTGATAAGTAATATCTCCTCCCCTATTTATTTTATAATATGTAGCTTTTATTTGTGAAAGAAATTGCTCGTTTACAAGCAAGTTATTTGGCTTTCCGCTTTTTCCTAAAGTATATACATGTGGATGTTCGCAAAACAGCAAGTAATTTGATGTTTGTTTAACGTTCTCAGGATTATTTCGATTAAAAAGCTTTGTTTCAACAATTGAATTAAAAATTTCTTCTTGCTTTATCCAAGCATTCTCGAAGTCAATTAAGCCTAAATCTGATATACTGACATTATTGTTTTTAAGTTGCATGTTTTGATTGTATTTATAAACAATCGTTTATTTGATAATCTTTAATAAATCCTTTATTTCAATTTTCAAGACTGGTAAATGTCTGACTATTGTGCCCCAAATTATCTCATTATCAATCTTATCATATCCATGAATCACACGATTTCGCATACTTATAATTTGTTTTTTGCTTGAAATATTTAAAGACGAGTTCATTTTGTCGATACGACTTATTGCTTCTCCAATAATTTCTAATTCACGTTCAACAGCACGACGAAGCATTTTATTTGAACTGTAAACTTTGAAATCACGTTTTTCTCCGAGATAATTTTCAATGGATTCAATCGACTCATTTATATCAAACAAGTATTTTCTTAAGTCAGGATTCATAAATTAAAGTTTTGGTTTGGTTAATCGAATCTATGAAATATGGATTTGATAATGATTTGTTTGTAACTAAATCAACAGGGCGATTAAATAAAAGCTCAAACTTATCTGCTAAATCATAATAGCTATCAGCATAATCGCCAAAATCCATGGGTTTAAATGCAATAAGTAAATCAACATCACTTTTATCATTGAATTTATCGGTGCAAACTGAGCCAAAAGCAAATAACGACTTAACATTGTAAAGCATACATAAAGCTCTAATTTTCTCTATATTATTTAATATTAAACTTTGCATATCATTTTTTTTGCAAATTTACATTTACTGATGAACTTATTCAAGTACTAAATTTATTTCTTTAACCGACAATTTGAGTGAATATGAATCTAAAATTATATTCTGCGAATAAAAAAGACCCTATTGGAACGACTAATACAACCCTAAATTTGCTTACATTACCTAAGTTGTCAATAGCAACATTAACATATTACTCTAAGTGCCTTAAATTCATGACACTTAAAGCATTTCTTAATTTATTCAAAATATTCGTATTTGTATTCAACTCTATAAGCCATATAGTCTTCAAATTGAATTGCTTCGCCATTGCTTATGTCTGAAACAATTTGAAGTCTTAAAACTCCTTGCTGGTCGTATCGCTCTTCTGTTTTTGTTTTCTTTTCATCATCAAAAATATACTTGTAAATAATTCTGTCTGAATATTTTTGTTCGATTACTCTATTTTGGTCGTCATAAGAAATAAATAGCTTTTCAAGAATAATTCCTTTTGGCGTAAGCTTTTGATACTTAACTAAATTATGATTTTCATTGTATTCAAAATTTGTAATAAATTCTGTTTTTTCAAAATAATTTTTTTCTACTCTTTTTATTAAATTTTTGTTTTCATCAAATTCATTTAATGTTTCATTAACAAGCTTATTATCTTCGTCATAAACCATTTGTTTTACTAACAAACCATCATTATACTGATTAACTTCTTTTGATTCCAAAACTCCATCTTCGTCGTGAGTTTCAATTATTTGTTCGGTTTTATCTGAATTAAGAGCAACAGACTTTATTGAAATAGAACCATCACCATATTCTGTTTCTGACTTTAGAATTTTATTATTCTCGTTATAAACATTTGTAATAGTTTCACTTATGGACTCTTCATCGTAAAAATTTGTTTCCTTTATACAATTTCCTTTTTCATCAAATTCAAATTCAATTTTAGTTTCAATGTTTCCGAAATCGTCATAATTTATATGCGATAAAATATCTTGATTTTCATTATAAATAACTTCTGATTTTACAATTTCGTTGTTTTTTGAAATTTTAATAGTTGTAAGTTTTTTTACTTTTTTCATATTTATATGCTTTGGGACGTTGATTTACATTGTTAGATTTCGGAATTGTTATCTAATTTTTCAATTTCTTTTTTCACTTCATCAATTAGTTGTTGTTCAGTTGGCAAATACAACTGGTATTTACTGGCTATGAGGTTGTTGTTGTTTTCGGGTAGTGTAATTTTTACTACAGCATCATTTTTATCGGTGCATAATATAATACCAATGGTTTGGTTTTCAAATGTTTGCTTTTCGTAGCGGTCGTAATAGTTAACATACATCTGTAGCTGCCCAATATCCTGATGGCTAAGTTTTGTAGTTTTTATTTCAATAAGAACAAAGCATTGTAATAGCCGATTAAAGAAAACAAGGTCAATAAAAAATTCATCACCTTCTATGTGTATGCGTTTTTGCCTTGCCACAAAGGCAAAGCCATTGCCCAGTTCTAAAATAAAATCCTGTAAATGGGTGATAATGGCACTCTCCAAATCTTTTTCGTAGTAGGTACTTTCTCTTTTTAAGCCTAAGAACTCCAACACCATTGGGTCTTTAATAATTTCTTTGGCATCGGTTGGTAATTTTTCTTCTCGGGCTACTGCCAAAACAGATTGTACATCGTTGCTTATTAGTAAGCGTTCAAATAATTGGCTATTTACTTGGCGTTCTAGTTGTCTCGCAGTCCAATTATTTTTTTCGGTTTCTGCTATATAAAACTCTCTTTTGTCCTGATTATCAATACGAATAAGGCTGCGATAATGTGTCCAACTGAATTGCGAACGCAGTGCGTTCGTAATTGGAAAAGTGCGATAAAACTGCCTACACAACTCTAATTGCCTAACCGAAAACCCAGTTCCATATTGTGGTTCAAGAGTTTGGGCAAGAGATTTTATGAGAAATTCGCCATAGCCTGCACGTTCTTTCCCTTGTTGCTCTTCTTCTAAAATAACCTTACCTATATGCCAATACATTAGCACCCTTTCGGTGTCCACCGAACGGATTGCTCTATCTTTTGCAGTGGCAATAATGCTGTGTATTTGCTGTATGAGTTCTTTTTTGATTTGCATATTGTCTGAACCTTCTTTTGTGATTTTATGAATTGTTTTAATTACAATATTTTACTTTGTTTATTAAGCGTGTATAGTTATTAAAGCAATTCAGCATCAATTTATGTTGTTACAATGTATCTAAAAATTCTTAAACGAAAGTATGATTTTAAAAATTCAAATAGAAGTCTTTTGTTAAAGAAATATATTCTGCGGTGTAGCAATGTCGATTTCCGTCTTCGATAACAATCTCATTTTCTGCAATATTGCAACTATTTTTAGAATGTATTAATTCTAATAAAACTCTTATTGGATTTTTTGCAGGAGCTGGCTTAACAAAAGTTTTTCTTGATATTTTAAGATTGTTTTGAAAGGCTAATTTTTCAATATTTTCGAACTCATTTGCAGGAATTATAATAGATAAATTTCCATTTTTGGTTAAGATTCTTACAGATTCTGAAATTAATTGCTCATAATTTAAAGCTACATCATGCCTCGCAATTGATTTAGATAATGCGGGATTTTTCAGGCTATTTTTAAAAAATGGAGGATTTGATATAATTGAATCGAATTTCAATTTTGAGTTTTTTGCAAAGTCATAAAAATCAACTTGTTCAACATTTATTCTTTCGTTCCATTTACTATTTATGACATTTTCAGATGCTTGCAAAAAAGCATTTTTGTCAATATCAATTGCATAAATTTCAGCATCTGACCTTTGAGCTACCATTAAAGCTATTAAACCTGAGCCTGTTCCAATATCCAAAATTGTAGAAGCATTTTCGACATTTGCCCATGCTCCTAATAAAACTCCATCAGTACCAACTTTCATGGCACATTGAGCATGTGAAACAGTGAATTGTTTGAATTGAAAAAATGTGTTAATAGAAATATTTTTTAAAAATTGTGTGAAAGTAACAATTTTCTTAAATATGTTCCTTTATCTGTCGTAATTTGAATAAAATAAAAGCCCTCGGAGTAATTACTTAAATCGAATGATTCGTTGAAATTACTTTCAATAGATACGACATCTTGCTTTAATATTGTTTTACCTTTAATATCTAATATAGCTATTTGATTAACATTGTTGTAAGGGAGTTCAATAATAAATCTTCCGGAAGTTGGGTTAGGATAAACTAACAATTCATAAAATTCAGAATTATCATTAATTGCAACTAGAGAATCGACATTAACAGTAACAAAAGCTAAATTTGTACAACCATTAATATCAGTACCTATAACAGTATATATTTGAGACTCTGTGGGTTTTGCATTTACAATTTGACCAATTGTTGTGTCTAAACCAATTGATGGTTCCCACTTATAATTAATTGCATTAAATGCCTCTAACTGAACAGATTCGTTATTATAAATTGTAACATAATCATAATTTATTGCAATAATTGGAAGAGGATTTACTGTTAAGGTAACAATTGCTGGAGGGCTTTCAAAACCATAAACTGAATCGGTTTGAGTAACATAATATTTATATATACCATAAGTTAATATTTCTGGATTAAATACTGCTCCACAAAATACTAAAGTTGATAAAGTTGAATCGACATACCACTTAATATCATATCCAAATGCTGTAAGTTCAATATCTGAATCGCTATAACAAGCTGTTAGGTTGTTAGTAATAGGTGCAATAGTTTCAATATATTTTATTTCAAACTGATAAAAATCTGCATTTTCATTATTATTTGACTTTTTATTTGATTCGGTAAAAACTATTAAATAATTACCATCAAGTTTTTTTGCATAAGTTGCATAGCCATATAGTCGCAATAGATTTGGATTAGGTCGATTCATTTTCTCTTTTAAAGACCAGTTTTGTGGAGTTGAAAATATATCTTCAACTTTGTTAGAATATATCCATAATTCAGAATGTAAATTGTTAATATTAGAACTATTTCCGCCTCTTCTGTCAGTTGCAATAGCCCATAAATCATCGTGTTTTTCGTCATAAAAAATACATGGCGAAGGACAAAAATAACCATCAGCAATATTTGTACTAATAGGATTAGACCATGTTGAGCCTGTATCTCCCGAAACAACCTGAAAATAATTGCCTCCAATTGCATAAGTTTCATTTCTCATTAATCCGATTATTTTGCCTTCTTTTGTATATGCAAAACTTGATTCGTTAATTCTATATTGTTCGGTTGCTCTATAGTCCCATGTATAACTTATATCATTCCATGTAACACCATCAGAACTAAACCTAATTTCAATATAAAAATTATTGCTGAAAACATTCAAATATCCTTTTCCGGGTACATTTATTAAAGTGTGAGTATCGGAACAAACTCCAATTGAATTAATAATTTCTCTTGGCGACCATGTTTCGCCACCGTCATCGCTAAAAATCAGATTCAAATCTATGTGTGTTGATGAATTTGCTTGAAATCGTCTAAATATTAGTACAATTCTATCATTGCCAACTAAACCTCCATTTACATTTCTATTATCTAAATAATCTTCAAATACCACACTATTAGGACTCCAAGTTAATCCACCATCGTCAGTATATCGTTTTACAACTTTTCCTGTATTGCCAGTATGATTTCCATCAATACCAGCATCGAAGCGAAAAAAATGAATTATTCGCCCACTTGTAAGTGTTACCATAAAACCTTCTGAAGTATGGTCGCTACTAACAAGACTTGGGGTTATTTCTGTAATAACAACATGAGATGAATTTTGTCCAAATAATAAGTTTGCAAATACGATTATAAAAACAATTACTAAGTATCTCATTTTAATACTATTAATAGATATTTATATATGAAAAAATTGCTATTTACTCTAATTCAAATTCACTAAAACCAGCTAAAGCTCCATTTATATAACTATCAACATTATACTTTATTTAGATATTCTGTTAGTGAATAATTTTAAAAAGTTTGTCTAATTGAAGATGTGCATTAAAAGAAACTTTAATTTGTTGTAAACAAACAGCATAAAGATTAAAATAGACTTAAAACAATATGAAAAGACTATTAAGATTGCAGATAAACCATTTATTAAAAGCCATTTTTATTATCTTTGAAAATAAAGAAACAATGATTAAAGATTAAAAAAAATGAAAATTTTAGTAGTTGAAGATGAACCAAAAGTTGCAGATTTTCTCAAAAGCGGACTGGAAGAAGCCAATTTTGATGTTGACATTTGTTTTGATGGTGAAATGGGAAAAAAACTCGCATCAAAAAATAATTACGATATAATACTGCTTGATGTAATAATACCATATATTAATGGTATTGAATTATGTAAGCAAATTAGAGAAGTAAAGCCAAATGTTCCAATACTTTTGCTTACTGCTCTTGGTACTACCGAAGATAAACTCACAGGATTTGATGCAGGTGCAGATGATTATTTGGTTAAACCTTTCGAATTTAAAGAACTTCTTGCTAGAATACGTTCGCTAACAAAAAGAATAAATGGAATATCCAAAACAATTAATGTGCTGAAAGTAGGCGAACTGGAATTGGATTTGAATAAAAAAGTAGCCCGAAGAGAAGGTAAAGATATTGACCTCACAGCAAAAGAATTTTCACTTTTAGAATTTTTAATGCGTAGCAAAGGAAGAGTTGTTTCGAGAGCCGAAATTGCCGAAAAAGTATGGGAAATAACTTTTGATACAGGAACAAACGTAGTTGATGTTTATATTAATTTGCTAAGAAGAAAAATTGACAAGGACTTTACAATAAAATATATTCATACTAGAGTTGGGATGGGTTATATTTTAAACATTGATTAACATAGATTAATTATATTGTTAAATTGTTTGGAGTTTGAAGTTGAGATTGCAAACTGACTATCAATTATTGTGGATTGTGTACTACCAACTGACGATTGCTCACTATTTACTGATTACCAAATACTGATTACCGAATACTCTCTTTAAATTCCTAAATTCTAAATTCCTAAATCCTGTTAATTTTGTAAATCCTGTCAAAAAAAAGAAAACTTGTTAATTTTGTCAAAAAAAAATTATAAATGAAAATTCGTACAAAGCTTACTTTTCAATTTATTAGCATAGTTGCTTTGATTTTTATTTTTTCATCTTCTGCAATTTACTATTTCTCGGCAGAATACCGCAAAGACGATTTTTACAAGCGTTTACAAGATAAAGCCGAAAATGTTGCAAAATTACTTATTCAAGTTGATGAAATTGATGCCGAATTATTAAGAAAAATTGAAACTGATAATCCTGTAAGTTTACCAAGAGAAAAAATAATTATTTATAATTATAAAAATGAAATATTATATACTTCAGATGAAGCAAGGGCTATAAAAATTGACATTAACCTTTTAAACAAAATAAGAATCGAAAGAAATATAAAATTTGTTCAGGAAAATTTTGAAATAATTGGTTTTTTATATACCGATAAATACGACCGCTTTGTTGTTATTGCTGGTGCTGAAGATTTTTATGGTGTTAGGCGATTAGCTAATTTGCTTAAAATTATAATTATGGTTTTTTGTTTTGCTTTATTAATTGCATTTATTTCGGGCTGGATTTTTTCGGGTAGAGCATTACTTCCTATTTCTAAAGTAATTAAGCAAGTAAACGAAATTTCTATTTTAAGCTTAAACCTCAGAGTTGACGAAGGCAACAAAAAAGACGAAATAGCTAAACTTTCCCAAACATTTAACAATATGCTCGACAGGCTTGAAATGGCTTTTCATATTCAGAAAAATTTTATTGCAAAAGCATCTCACGAATTACGCACTCCGCTTCACTCTATTTCGGGTCAAATGGAAGTTGCACTTATGAAAAATCGTAGTAATGATGAATATAAACAAATTATTTTTTCTGTTTTAGACGACATGAAAAATTTAAATAATATTTCAAATCGCTTATTATTGCTGGCTCAAACAAGTTCTGAAAATAATAAAACAGATTTTTCGAGAATCCGAATTGATGAAATAATATGGCAAGTTCAAAGCGAAATATTAAAAAGAAATAACAATTATAACATCGCTGTTAATATTGATTTGTCTATTTCTGACGAATCAGGTTTAATTGTTTTAGGAAACGAAATGCTTTTAAGAACAGTGCTTGTCAACTTAATTGATAATGGCTGTAAATATTCTAACGACAATAACGTAAGCATTGAATTAAAGAATGATAACAATAAAATAATTCTAATTTTTTCAGATAAAGGTATTGGAATACCACAAAAAGACCTACCAAATATATTTGAACCATTCTACAGAGCAAGTAATGTTGCTGGAATAAAAGGTCATGGTATTGGTCTTTCGTTAGTTTCAAGTATTATGAAACTGCATAATGGAACAATTACAATAGAATCACAAGAAAATATTGGAACATCTTTTACTGTTTCTTTTCCAAAAACATAATACATAAAAAGCCACTACTAGCTTAGTAGTGGCTTTTTTCCATGAAAAACAACAAAGGATAAAGTTATATATATTTTAATTTATTTAAGAACTTCCTCATTATCTGCTTATGTGATATATTTTAATTCTCAGATAAAGCATAATTTTGTCACGTTAAAAAAACTTTATTATTTAAATTCAATTTTATGTTTTTGTAAAGAATCATATAGTTAATTAGTTTAA
>MEND01000239.1:0-2060 GCA_001768975.1 Bacteroidetes bacterium GWA2_31_9
AGTGTCGACCAAAACAATAGCTTTTACTTTAGGTAAATCTATAAATGCTTCAAGTACGTATGCTCCAGACATTGAATGACCAACAAGTATAATTTCGGACGTATTAATTTGATTTATAACCGTTTTTATATCGTCAGCATATTGCTTGCCAGTCCAATTCTGTCTTGTTTTGCCCGATTTTCCGTGACCACCTAAATCAATTTTAACAATGTTATATTTCTCTTTTAAAAAAGTCTCTTGATTGTTCCACCAATTTATGTTTCCGAGCCAACCGTGTACAAAAACTATGGATGTATTTCCTTTTCCTGTTTCTGTATAGTGTATGTTTACACTGTCTGTAGATAAGATGTAATTTTCCATTGATTTGCTTTCTTTGTTAATTTCTTGAATTTTATTTTTAGTTGTCTGTATGTCTTATCCTGAAATGGCAGCTATCGGTTGCGGCTAAAAACTGGTGAGCATTTACTCACAAATAAATTGTTTTTTTAAGGTGTTCGTGAGGGCTTCGCCGTTCGGAGTACTTCCCTGTCAACTTGCAATGAAGTTTATTAGATGCACTGCCCTTCATATCTGCACTTTCTGCCCGCTTGATTTCAGCCTTTGTTAGCGGCTTGTTGGTTATTCATCATCTTTATTTTCAATTAGTTGCTTTAATTCGTTTTTGCTTGGTAAAACTGTTTGATATTTTCTTGCAAAAATCTGTTCGTTATTTTCAGGTAGTGTAATTTCAACAAGAGTGTCTTTCTTGTCTTTACAAAGAATTATTCCAATCGTTTTATTTTCTGTATCAAGTTTTACAAATCTGTCGTAATAATTAACATACATTTGCATTTGTCCTAAGTCTTGATGAGTTAATTTACCTATTTTCAAATCAATAACAACAAAACATTGCAAAAGTCGATTATAAAATACGAGGTCAACTCTAAAATGCTCTTCATCAAATGTAAACCTTACTTGTCGTCCAACAAATGTAAATCCCTTTCCAAGTTCAAGTAAAAAGTGTTCTAATTTATCAATAATTCTTTGTTCTAATTCGCTTTCTGAATACTTCTCATTTTCTGGTAATCCAATAAATTCAAGAACATAAGGGTCTTTCAAACTATCTTTTGCTTTCTCAATAATTTGTCCTTTTTCTGCAAGTTCTTTTATCGCTTTTTTATCTCGACTTAATGATAGTCGTTCATAAAGAGATGTATCAAACTGTCTTCGCAACTCTCTTAAACTCCAATTATTTTCTATAGTTTCGATTTCATAAAAGTTTCTTTCATCAATATTGTTAATCCTCATTAAAAACAAATAATGCGACCAACTTAATTGTAAATTATTATTCTGAACTATTGCATTTTCAGATTTAGCAGACACTGTCTGTTGTTTTCCGTAAACATTGTAAAAATTCTTCATTTGTTGAAGATTAGTTACAGAAAATCCTTTCCCAAATTCGATGCTTAAACGGTTAGATAATTCTTTTAAAATTTGTTTTCCATATTCAGCACGTTCTTTACCACTTTGCTCCTCTTCCACAATCATTCGACCTATTTCCAAATAGGTATAAACCATTGTTTTATTAACCGAACGAACAACACTCTCACGGGCTTCTTTTAGCAAACTTGTAACTTTATTGTAAAAGTCTATCTGTTTGTTTTGTTCAATATTGTTCATTTGTGTTTTTTTTTTACAAAGATAGCATATTTTATATTTTCAATTCGCTGGTATCTTTCTTCCAATAACCGCTAACGTTTTGGCGCTTGGTGCAGTGGCGGATTTCGGAGCACTTCACTGTCAATACACCAAAAAAGTTGATGCGAGGAAGAATGTTCAATTAACCACGTCACCCACCATTGAGCCAAACGCCTGTTGTAAGCTGGCCTTATGTCCACCGTCATTGCCAAGTCGCTGTATTTCTGAGTTTTTGCTGTCATTTTATTAATTCCGTTTTCTGTCTACTTGGCTTGTGTATCGGCTATTTTAAAAATTTTTGAGGGAAGGTATTTAAAAAAATAATTTTACCTTCGGGTGGCAAAGGTGGAAGCTCTTTTGCAATTTTTGGTCTGTGCATTGGC
>MEND01000239.1:2102-5013 GCA_001768975.1 Bacteroidetes bacterium GWA2_31_9
ATAACACTTAATTGGTTGTCAATTTGTTTAACTTCCTCAATTAATGATACTTTGTTTTTAGATGTATGCCAAATATAAGTCGCTTCTTCGGTGTCCAAAGTCTCCAATACAATAAAATAATTATTCTCATCTGCAAGGAGAAAAACAAATGAAAATGGATTTAAAGCAAAACGAATTTTCATTACTTGACTTTCGTGTCTTTCAGCTAAGTATTGAATGTGTTGTGAATGTTTGTATTGCTTATTTTTCAGAATTTCATTCAACAATTCTTCAGCGTTAGAATAAATTTTATTCTGCTCTTGTAATTCGTCAGAAGTAAGGATGTTTTGCTTTTTGGGAGTGAATTGCTTGAGCAATCCTTTATTCAGAAACTGAAATTTTACTCCTTCAACGACCTCTTTATTTATATGGTCAATATCCGTTGATAGTGCTAATTGAGAAACCAATTTTCCGTTTTCAAATTCGGCAAACAATTCAACGGATATTGTTTTTGATTTTAGGGTTTTGGAGAAATAGGGTTTTAAGACATCAAATTCAGACCGTATTTCATTGTTTTCAATCTGAAATTGAAGCTCCGTATTCATCTCGACAATTGGATATTTGAACGCTACACTTCCGTAATGAAACTCCAATTCCTCGATTGAAACTTTGATTTTCATTTTTATAGTTAAAATGTGTTTTGAAGTTGTGATTTCTTCCTTTGGTTCATCAAACAAGGTTGCTTGCTTGTCAATTTTTCGATAATAAGTATTGCGTTTCAGGAAAAGCTTATTAAGATAATCAATTTTATAATCTCTGTAGTCGCAGATAGTTGGATTTATTTCCGAGCGTTGCACTCTGCCGATATATTGGATTAGTTTACCTTCAAAAGAAAATGGATATACCAAAAACAAACAGTTAATGTTCTGTAAGTCTGTTCCCTCTCCAAAATATTGTCCTGTTGTAATTAAAACCTGAAAATTACCTTCTTGTAATATTTTCCATTTGACTTTTTTGGAAGTCTCTGAATCTTCTCCGCTTAATGAAATCACTTCATACGATTGTTTCAAAAACAAATATAGCGTATCAATATGTTCTTTTCGTTCGGTAATGATAACTGCTTTTTTACCTTGATTCAATTCCGCTTTTACATCTTCCAATATCTGTTTATTTCGGGCTGTATCGTGCACCAATATTTTTGATAAAGATTCAAAATTGTCTGTTTTAGAGTTGTAGGGAACATCTAATTCGGTGTTGCGGATGATGATTTTTGCGTGTTTATAATTTTCAATCTCTGTGAGCTGAATATTTGCAATGATTTCACCTAAATGTGTAAAAATAATTTTACCATCACTATATTTTCTGAAAGGAGTAGCGGTTAATCCATAAAGATAATAGGTTTGTAATTTTTCAATCGCATTTCTAAAAGTTTCAGCAGGGACGTGGTGGCATTCGTCCACTAGGATAGTTCCAAATTGATTTTGAACAGATTCTATTTGTTTTGGCAAACTTTGAATAGTTGCCACAGTAATTTGCTTTCCGATTTTTGACTTTCCTTGCCCGATAACACCAACATCTCTTTTGGGAATACCCAAAAATGCTTCAATTCGTTCTGTCCATTGCTCCAATAGTTGTTTTAGATGAACAATAATAAGTGCAGGTTGTCTTTTATCGGCAATTATTTTTAACCCAATAACTGTTTTTCCTGAACTTGGCGGGGCTACAATTAGTCCGTAATCTTTTTTATAAACCGCTTCTATTACTCCAAGCTGATGATTTCGCAAATTAGCATTGAACGCAAAAGAAATTGATGGTCTAAGTACTCTGCCATCGACAAAATCAAATTCTATTTGTGATTCTTTACAAAACCGCAAAAGTTTTCCAATAAAACCTCTTGGAATGAAAATCTCACTTTCGGTTTCCTCAACCAATTTAAAATATCGGGCTGTTTCAAATGTATTTCTTCCTGATTTCTTTTTAATAAAAAACTCTGAATTAGCAAAATTCAATTCTTCTTTCAGGAAGTTGATAAGAGTAGGAGTCAAACCGCTTCTACTTATCCTGATATTATTGTTTAAAGAAATGTTCAGTTTGCCTTCTGTTGATATCGGGGTATTAATTTGAACACCTGACTTTAATCCTTGTCTTGCAGGAAGGCAGACTTCATAGAGTTCGTCTAAATGATTCGTGGTAACCTTTTGAATGTTTTTCAGAAAGTTCCATTGGTCAGTGATAGGTTCAAATGATTCGGGATTGACAAAGCAGCTATTTCCTTTTTCAAAAGTTGGTTTAAAAAGTGGCAAAGCAATCAAGTTTCCGAAACCTTTTCCTGAAAGGAAATCCTGATTGGGAAACAGTCTGTCAAAACTTGAACTTTTGTCAAACATTGAAAATGCACCCGACTGCTCCAAAATTGATATGAATAATTTTCGACTTCTAATAGCAGGGTAAGGTTTATCAAAAAAAATCCAAACGTGTCCACCATTTCCCGAGCGGGAACGCTCCAAGTATGCTGGAATTTCATTTTCCTTACAAGCTTTAAGAAAAGTAACTACTTCCTTTTGCCAATTAGCTTTATCAAAATCGGCTGCTAAAAACCAAGTGGTGTTATCTTGTAAAAGTGGATAAACTCCAATTTGATGAAAACCACCTAAGTGCTTTTGAATTTGTTCATCAGTAAGTTTCAGATATGATTTCTCTGTAAAAGTTTGAAATGTACCTCCATTCATTTTATGTGCCCTTAAACGATAAGGGTCATAAAAATAGGCGGGCATATAGCCCGATTTGTTTCCTTTCTCCCAACGAACAGCGAATATATCTTCACGCCCTTTGAAAAGGGAGAGGAAGAGGTTGATATTTTCAGAATTTGAAACCATTACAGTGATATACTGAATCCAAATAGGTTTTAGGAAAAACTCAACATATTTAAAGT
>MEND01000240.1:0-23802 GCA_001768975.1 Bacteroidetes bacterium GWA2_31_9
ACTTAGCTATCTCACAGGGTTAACTTAACTTGTCCCACTAGGGACAATATGTTGGTAGAAAGATGATTATATCCTCATAAAAGTGCCGTAGGTACGAAATAAAATATTGATTTTGAAGAATATATTTCATCCCTAAAGGGATTAAGGTTGGTGGTCTTGTTATTTTCTACCAATATTACGTTCCTAAAAGGAACTTGCTTGGCAAGACTGTATTTGGTTAAATTTCAGCACAATAATACAATATTGTAAATTTTTTTTGGCTTAAGTTAACGCCAATGCGATGATAAATCGGGATACTTACATCTTAGACTTGCGGATTTAAAGGAATATTAAATTCTATGGATGATTAAGTAGTTTTATCCTCAAAACTAAGTAAAAACACCTAATTATATAATTACGTTCATTTGCTCTGATATGCGTAATATAATCCAATTACATTTATTAATATTTTACACTTATAAAATGAAGATTATTTTAAGCTTTTTAATTAGTATTTTTATATCAACTGAGATTTATTCTCAAAACGATTTTTGGGCAGAAGTTAATGAAGGATGCGTCCCATTATTAGTAAATTTCAGTACAAATGCAGATTCATCTTCGACTTTATATTGGACATTTGGAAATGGTAATCAATCAAATTTATTTAAACCTCAAGTTGCATATATTTTACCAGGCATCTACGATGTAAAATTGATAATTTCAACTGGAAATACAACAGATACAATTTTTAAAAAGAACTACATTACAGTCCATCCAAAACCAATTGTAGATTTTACAACTACAACTTCCCGAACAGGTTGTATTCCGCTAAGTGTAACATTTAAAGACATTTCACCGAATAATACTTCATTTCAAGAACATTTATGGATATTTGGCGATGGTCAAATGAGCTATGAAGCAAATCCTACAAACATTTACACTTCTCCCGAAAATTATAATGTAACTCTAAAAGTTAAAGACCAGAATGGTTGCGAAAACAGTAAATTTGTTAATGAATATGTTAAAACTTCTGATATTGGAATAGTTGATTTTACAACATCGGATAGTATTCTTTGCTCAAAACCATATAACGTATCTTTTACAAATCTTTCAACTGCTGATACTAATGTTACTTACTTGTGGAATTTTGGAAATAATACAACATCAGATTTATTAAATCCTTCTATTGTTTATAGCGACAGTGGAAATTATACAATAAGTCTTAAAGCTACCGATAATATAGGTTGCTCAATAACTAAAATCAAAAACGAGTATATTAAAATTGGTGCAATCAGAGCATCATTTGCATTATCTAAAGAAATTTTTTGTAAAAAATCAGAAATCAACTTTGTAAATACTTCCTTAAACTCCGAAAAATATGCTTGGACTTTTGGCGATGGTTATACTAGTATTTTGCCTAATCCGATTCATTCGTACAGCTATAGTGGCGATTATATTGTTACATTAATGGCAGAAAATGGAACAAATTGTTTTTCATCATTTCGAGATACAATACATATTGATAGTGTTGTAGCAAAATTCAGTACCGATAAACATTACATTTGCTCTACTCCCACTATTATTAATTATACTGATATGTCGTATAACGCAAATTTATGGAATTGGAAGTTGGGAAATGATAAAAACAGCTCTTTACAAAATCCTAAAGACACAATTACAAGTCCTTCACTAAATTATGTACAATATACAGACTATCTAATAGTTACCAGTTCAAATAATTGCTCCGATACTTCTGTATCTGTTAATAATATTGAAGTTAATTTATTAAAATCGTATTTTACTCCAAATAATTCTATTGGCTATAATAATTTATTAAAAGGATGTATTCCTTTAAATGTTCAGTTTCAGAATGCAACTTCTTATTTTTCAGCAATTGACTCAATCGTAAATTTTGAGTGGAATATTAACAATACGATAATTCAAAGTAATTTAAATCCAAGTTATTCATTTATAGATGATGGCAGTTTTGAAGCATCACTGGCGGTTGAATCTGCACTTGGCTGTAAAGATACAATGAAAGTGTCAATTATTACAGGATTTCCTCAAACACCTGGTTTTTATCTATTTGGAAATGATTCTACCTGTGCCAATAATCCATTTTTCTTTGTCGATACGTCAACTTCTTATAACTATATAAATTCATGGAGCTGGCAATATTCCGATGGAGAATCTGATATTATTAATTCTCCTTCACATTCTTTTATGGATACAGGATATGTAAGTGCATCGTTAGTTATAGGTTATAATGGATGTTTTAGTACTATCTTTAATTCTAATAACATTGCTTTTGTAAATGGTCCAATAGGAACTTTTACTCCATCTTTCAGTTGCAACGATTCATATAAATATACTTTTAAAGGTAGAATAATAGATGCAAATCGCTGGTATTGGGATTTTGGCGATGGAATAATTGATTCGTCATTTCAAGATACAATTTCACACACTTATACTCAAAGTGGCGATTATTTAGTAAAATTAAATTCTTATAACGATGCAAAAACTTGTGATTATTATTGGGAAAGATTAATTACTGTTCGCAAACCTATTGCTGATTTTTCTTGTGATACATTAATTGGTTGCCCCGGTCTGAAAGTGACATTTAATCCAGACTCTTCTAAAGATGTAACTTCATATTTAGTTTCATCAATATACTCCAAGTATCAATGGTTAGATACTGATTTGCAATTGATTGATTATTCAAATGATACTATATCGCAAATTTTCAATAATAGAGGAGATAATAATATAAGTCTGGTTGTAAAGTGCATAAATGGTTGTTATGATACATTAACAAGAAATATAAAAACATACAAGCCAATAGCATCATTTTCAAAAAGTCCTTCAGAAGGTTGTTTGCCTTTATCTGTTGAATTTCAAAACACTACACAATCCGATACATTGTTTACTTCATTTTGGTCATTTGGCGATTTAATTAACTCTAATGAATTGTCGCCAACTCACATTTACAATTTAAAAGATACATTTTCTATTTATTTAAAGACAGCTGATATACTCGGCTGTTCAGACTCTGTTAGTGTTTATAATGGCATAAGAACCTACAAGCCTTTTCCAAAAATTTCAGTTTCAAAAACGTTGGCATGTATAGGCGATTCTATTATTTTTTCTAACATTAATCATGAAGATAGTCTGACATATTTATGGTCATTTGGCGATGGAATAAATTCAAATCTGCTCTCTCCTATTCATGTTTATAGCGATACAGGAAGTTATAATATTACGCTAAAAACTGTATATCCAAATGGATGCGACTCAATACTGACATTAAATTCATATATTCATATTCAGTCATATCCTGAAATTGAAATTACCACAGATACTACATTTTCAGATTGTTATCCACTAATGGTAAAATTTACATCGTTATCTGCAACACATACTAACTTGAATTATAATTGGAATTTTGGCGATAATAATCCTTCAAATGAACAAAATCCATCACATAGTTTTAATTTACCGGGCGAATATTCTATATCGCTGGAAGTGTCAACATCAAATGGTTGCAAAACAAGTATTATTAAAGAAAATTTTATTCATGTTGGCGGACCTTATGCAAAAATTGTAAAGCCAGATATAATCTGCAGAAATCAAGAATATACATTTAGCATAGATAATAAAATTAATGTCAACAATTTTAAGTGGGATATGGGCGACGGAACATTTAAGTACGGAGAAAGTGTCACACATACATACGATATATTTGGCAAATTTTATCTATCATTACTATTGTTTAGCGATTCGTTAATGACCTGTAACAAAACTATTGAAGATTCAATTGATATAATTCTAACTTTAGCCGAATTTCAGATGCCTCAACTTGGTAGATGTCAGTATAATACTTTCGAGATAACAGATATTTCGGTTGGAGCAATTCAATGGGATTGGGATTTGAATAATCAAGATTTAACATCTGACCAAAATCCGATTGTTAATTTAACAGATTCAGGAAATTACATTTTGACTTTAATCACTACCAATGATTTAGGTTGTAACGATACAATTTCAAAAACACTAATAATTAATCCATTACCAACAATAATGACAACTAATGACACTTTAATTTGTAAAGGACAAACCATTACATTATTTGCTGATGGAGGAATATCAAACCAGTGGTATTTAAACAAAGATTCAATAAGTAATAATCTTATAATTACTGAAAAACCAGATACTTCATCAATTTATTATGTTACTGTTACAGACGAAAAAGGTTGCATAAATTTCGATTCAATAAGCGTTCTTGTTCAGTCTATCCCATTTTTATATACCTCAAAAGATACAACAATTATTATTGGAGAAACAGTTACAATAAGTGCAACATCGCAGTCAAATGCTTCATTTGTTTGGGAACCCGATTTGTGGATTAATTGCAACACATGTAATACAACAACTGTTAAACCAATGGAAAGCACTCAATATGTTGTAAATGCTTCCGATAGTAGCAGATGTTTTAATGTAACCAAAGAAGTTTCTGTTTTTATTAGAAAAGAATACACTATTGATTTGCCATCGGTATTTACTCCAAATAAAGATGGCAAAAATGATGTGATTTTTCCACGAGGTTGGGGAATTAAATCGGTTAAAGATTTTATAATATTTAATAAATGGGGCGTAATGGTTTTCAAAACTAATGAAACAAATGTTGGTTGGGATGGACAGTTTAATGGAAAACCTCAAGAACAAGATACATATATGTACTATGTTGAAGTTGAGACTTATGAAAACCGAATATTAAGCAAAAAAGGGTCGTTTAATTTAATCCGATAAATTGGATTTACGATTTTCGATTTAGGATTTACGGTTTAGGAATTCGTCAAACGATGTACGAAGCACTACAAAGTAGAATCAATGCAAGAATGTAAAAACAACACATTGATAATCAAATTCTGGATTTGGATTTGAGATTTTGAGTTTGGAGCTTGGAATTTAGGGCTTGGGGCTTGGAACTTGGAATTTGGAACTTGGAATTTGGGACTTTAGTTTGTCGCATGGAGCTTTAGAGCTTTGATTTTCGTTAGTGATTGCGACAAGATTTTTGTTAGATTCCTTTTCTATAAACATTTCGCTACTCTGTAGCTCTGCATCGTTGACTGCCAACTGCTTACTATAAACATTTCGCTACTCTGTAGCTCAGTGTCATTGTCTGACTGCTTACTACTTACTGTTTACTGAATACCGATTACTTTCCTCATCTTGAAACTTGGAATTTGGATTTTGGATTTTGGAACTTGGAACTTGGAATTTGGAATTTGGAATTTGGAATTTGGAACTTGGAACTTGAAACTTGGAACTTGGATCTTGGATCTTGGAACTTGGAATTTACTTACAACTTCTGCAAGTATATTAAGCAATTTTCTACGCAAAAACACTCATTTATTAAAATCACATTTTTAGCTCTAATTAATCAACACAATAGCAAGTACTTTTAACTAAACAAAAAAAGGAAAACTATGAAAACACTATTCAAAATATTTATCACATTTATTGTCGTATTTATTTTTTCTAAAAGCTCTATATCTAATAATATGGCTATTGCAAATACTTATATGATTGTCGATAGCATCGAAATTCAAAAACAACAAGTTAAAGATTTTTACACAGTTGTTTCATCAAATGCCTATATCCCAGTGAATTTCATTGATAAAAATTTAATAGAAAATTTAAAAGCTTTTAGCAATGTAATGAATACTTGCCGACAAGTTGAAAAAGAAATAGAAGATGAAAAAAATAAATCTTTTATCATTTTTGATGCTCCTGTAAGAGAGAAAGATTCTTCTGATCAAAATATTCCAATTGGATAATTTTTAAATATATCAATTATGAAACGTATTAAATTACAACCACGGGTTAAAACCACTGTCAAAATAACACCAATATTAATGTATTCTGCACTTATAGGTGGAGTAGGTCTGCTCGCATTTATAATTTTCTTAGCCATTAGCAATTTAGGAACATATGTTGCGATGAAAGCTAATACGGCTATTAATTTAACAGATTTTGCTTGGAATAAAACAATATATATCAATACAGGTTCTTATCAACAATCTGATTTATATAATTTTGTATTTCAAATAAATTTTTCGGATATTGATTTCAAATCAAATGCTAATGGTGGAAAACTTGCCAAAAATGATGCTTCTGATATAGTTTTTGTAAATAGTAAAAATGAAAAAATTAAAACTAAAATTAAAAACTACAACTTAAATACAGGAGATTTAAGTGTTTTATTACTACTCGACACTTTAAAAGCATCACAAAATAACATTATTGAAATGTATTTTGGGAACGCATCAGCCCCAGCATTAACAGATACAGTTTTTGAATCTGATTATATAGCTTATTGGTCATTTGACGACAATTATGACAATTATTCAATATATCAATTTAATCAAACCGAAATCAATTCACCTGGATATAATCAGGGAATTAATGACAAATCTGTTGATATGAATGGGTCGTCAGAGTATATTCACCTAAACGACAATAATAATTTATCACTTGCAGATGAAGGAACATTGTTTGCATGGATTTATACATCAGATTATCAGGATTATGGCGGAATTATTCACAAAGGTGATAAAAAGAATTTTTCCGACGAAGAATACTCTCTTCAATTATGGAAAAATGGAAAAGTTTTATTATCAATATCCGATAATAATTCAAATAAAAAATTATTTTCAAATACTAAAATCGAAGACAAACGTTGGTATTATGTTGTAGCAACATGGAATAGTCAAGGAATGAGCATTTTTATAAATGGAAAATTAGATTCCCACACTAATCAAACTCTTGTTCCCAAAAATAAAAACGGAGGAGTAAATATTGGAGCTCAAATTACTCAGGATTTTAATTCATCACTAAAAAAGCTATACTTTGATGGAAAAATTGATGAAGCAGGAATAATAAAATCATCTGTTAACGAGGATTTTGCATCAATATCAAACGAAATGATTATAAACGCTACAGATATTTTATCATTTAGCGAAACTAAAGCAAAAGTCATTACACTGCCTGTAGAACTTCTTGATTTTCAAGGAATAGCCGACAATGGCAATATTATATTGACATGGTTTACATTAAGTGAATTAAATAATAGTGGCTTTTATGTACAAAATTCTACTGATGGTATTAATTATTCAGAAATAGGATTTGTAAACGGAAATGGAACTGTAAATGATGTAAATTACTATTCGTTTTCATATCCAAGTTCAACGGAAGGAATAAATTACTTTAAATTAATGCAAGTAGATATTGATGGCAAATTAAAATTCTATGGTCCAGTATCAGTTATCAGTGCAAACAATTCTACTATTGAAATAAAAACTATTTATCCTGACCCATTTAAAGAAGAACTTAAAATAGACTTAACCTCTAATGCTACAACAAATATTAAAATCAAAATAATTGATATGAACGGTCGTGAAATAAATAACGACTTATACTACATTCATGAAGGATTTAACACAATATCTTTAAAAAATGTATCGAACCTTACTAATGGAATTTATAACTTGAATATATTCGATGAAACTACAATGATATTTTCGGGAAAAGCAGTTAAGAAATAGGTAACTAATTTGTTTCTAAATTAAAACATAATTGCCACAGATTACTCGCTTATTGTTTATTTCAAAAAGCATTTCCCGAAGTAAATTCGCATTAGCGTTAACTTAACTTGTCCCGCTAGGGACAATATATTGGTAGAAAGAATTTAAGCCCCACAAAAAAGTGCCGTAGGTACGAAATAAAATATTGATTTTTGAAGAAAATATTTCATCCCTAAAGGGATTCAAATTAGAGGGGATGTTATTTTCTACCAACATTACGTTCCCAAAGGAACTTGTTTTTAATAATTGTATATCTGTAATATTCTGCATTATAGCATAAAATTAATTATTAAGTTAACGCTCATGTGAAGTAAATTCGGGACAGGCTGTGAGTCGCTTTTCTAAGTTCACAGATTTAAAACAACCAAAGGTTGTTTTTATCTGAGAAAATTCTAAATATTTTATTATTCTGAATCTGTGAACACGAAGTCTCTTGAACGCTTAAAAACAATTAATCTGTGAAAAATCTGTGGCATTTGTTTGTGTTTTAGCATTTTAAATAGACTGATTAGTTACATTATAGCTAATTGTATTATTCTAATCACAATCATTAATGATTTTATAATCGTTTTTATTCTGACAATTAAGATGCTTTGTAATTAAATCTCTATGCTCTTCTAAATCTGTATTTAAAAAATATTCTATTCGTTTGTCTAAATCTATTTTTCGAATTTCTTTAAAAGCACATGTCTCTAGTTCATTTTTATATGGGCAACTAAATAATAACCCTGAAAAGTAGTTAGCTTCGCAATACATTTGTTACAATATTTAAAATTTAATTATTTGGAATTGAAAAAATAACAGATGTCCCAACATTTTCACTACTTTCTATTTTAATTGTACCGCTATGTTTTTCGACAAATTCTTTACATATTAATAATCCTAATCCTGTCCCATTCTCATTATGTGTACCAAGTGTACTAATTGGGATTGGTTTAAAAAGCTTATCTATTACATGTTTTGAAACGCCTAATCCATAATCTTTTACGGCAATTACAACCAAATTACTTGAATCATGTTTTGTTTCTATTTCGATTAAACTGTCGCTATTTGAAAATTTTATTGCATTTGATATTAAATTTCTTAAAACTGTTTCAAACATAAATTTATCGGCATATACAGATTCGGCTAAAACGTTGGTTTTAATATCAATATTTTTTACATTTAATTGCACTGAAATACTATCTATTACATCGTTAATTGTTTTTTTCAAACAGAGTGGCTCCGGGGCAAAAAACACATTTCCTGCTTTGGCTCTCGACCAAGTTAACATATTATCGAGTAAGCTAATACATCTTTCGGTAGAGACTTTTATTATTGTCATATATTCTTCACATTTAGCATAATCATAACTCTTATATTTTTTAAGCAATAAGTTTATAAATCCCAAAATACCACCTAATGGGGCTTTTAAGTCGTGTGCAATTATTGAAAATATTTTCTTTTTAATATTTAATAATTCCTGAATTTCCTTAGTTCTGTTTTCTACTATATTTTCGAGTTCAGATTTTAGCTTATTTAATTCTTCTGAACTTTGTTTAACTCTTATTTTGAGTTCTTCATTCGATTTTAAAAGATAATCAATCAAATCGTTTTTATACAACAGCCCTGCAAATTCGTTGTTTTTATATACCGAAAGCACCTCTAAACCTGACGATTGCATTACTGACAAAGCTTTATAAATATCTGTATCGTATTCTAATACAGGTTTTTCTGAAATACAGTCAATTGCCAATACATGTTGAGATTTAACAATATCATTTGATGTCACATAACCAATATATGATTCGTCTTCGCCTATTACAACCGCTTTTGTGTTAATTAGTTGTTTTTTAATCAAATCGGTACTTATATACGGATCGGTAAATGAAAAATCGTTTTTAATAAACTCTACAATAGTTGCCATTTTTTTTTAATTTTTTAAATTAATTTTTCAGAACTTATTCTATTACACACGACACAATAACCTTGAAATCGACTTTTAAAATTTCGCCTTCGCTTATAAAATTGAATACTTTTTCTTTTAGGATTTTAAGAATTCTTTCGGAAGAAATCTTGGTTAAAATTCGTTTATTTACAAGCAATGCCTCTACTTTATCATGTTCGATTTTAATAATTTCGAAACCATTTGGTGCAAGTAGTTCAAAAGACTTTGATATGCCTATCACTCCATGAGGTGAGTTTTTTGCTAAAACTAAAATATCTTGAAAAGCAGGCAGTTTAATCTCCTCAAAGCTGAGATTTACTGAATATTTAAAAGATTTGTCCATAGTTTATTAGTTATTTATGTCTCCTTTCAACCATTAGCTTGACTAAGTCTATCCAAAAATATACAGGACTACTGATTTGTAAAATCATCTGAAAACAATTTTTCGATAGTATTGATTTTTTTTAGTTTTTACTTTAATTAAATACAAACCGCTTATATTATTGAAATTGTAAATGTAGGAAGCACTATTATTGTTTAGAATTATATTATCTATTTTGACTCCAATGCTATTGTAGATTACGATAGTTTCGATTGGTTCGTTGGTTGATTTTATGGTTATTTGAGCATTTGAGGGATTGGGATAAATACTTAATTCAGAATTATTAAAACTGATTTCTTCTACTTTCAAAGACTCAATATTTATTGATTTTATTATTGTATCATTATCGGCAACTGTACAAGCATTATAAGCAACAAGTGAAACTGAGTAGGAGCCTGTATCGCTATAAGTATGCGAAACCGAATCGCATATATGCGAATAAAGAAACGGAGAGCCATCGCCAAAGTCCCAAACACAACTATCTACTTTTTGTGAAAGGTTATTAAAATTTACAATATTATTATTAATTGAAAATGTATAATTTGATAATGGAGGACTATCAAAACCAATACAATTTGTTTTTACTAAAAAGGCTTGTGGAATACTGGAAGAATCATTAATATAACCATAACCAGCCATTATAATTCCTGTGTTTACTTTTTTCAGAACATTAAGATATACATTGCCTACATTTTCGGGGACTTGATACTCTCTGCTCCATAGCGAATCACCTTGAGGATTTAATTTATATAATTTACTGTAAGTACGTTGATTATTATTTTTAGTTCCTGTTACATATAGGTTTTTATCTATATCTTCTATAACTGACATAAAAACGGATGAATTTGTGTCAACATACATAGAATCTGCGTCATAAAAAGGTTCAAAATATTTTTTATCCCAAACAATTTCGCCTTCGTTATTTAATTTTAGTATTCTTGATTTTTGGTTAAAATGATTGTCCAATTCACTTACACCATAACCACCAGACATAACATAACCTGAATCTTTTGTAGTAATTAAACCAATTATCCAGTTATCATAATAATTTGGGCTACCAATTATTTTAGACCATTTTACATTTCCAATACTATCAACTTTAATTACACGCCAATCGCCGAAAGGATATTGCCTTGTTGTTTCACCTCCTAAAACAAAGCCACCATCGAATGATTTTGAAATACGGTAACTTGCATCAGCCGAATCGTTATACAATTTATACCATAACATATTGCCAAAATTATCTGTTCTTATAAGTAACGATTCTGAATCATTATTATCGGTTCTTTTGGAACCTACTAATGCAAAGCCACCATCATTTGTTTGAACACATTGAGATGTATGTACAAATAAAGAATCTGTTAAAAATGTTTTAGTCCATAGAGTATCAAAATTATTATCAAATTTAATTAAAAGAGAAGAGTTGGTTGCTGCCAAATAGTCTTTTTTAGAACCAGCTAAAACATACCCGCCATCTATGGTTTTTATTAATGAATTTTGTGAGCCACATATAAAATCTACGCTGTCTTTTGAAATTGTTTTACTTGATACTTTATTACCATATAAGTCAACAAACGTTATTTTTATATTTTGTGTATTATTATTTCCTAATTCAGGTCCGACTATAACATAACCCATGTCGGTTGAAACTACATTCAAAATAGGATTTGGTATTGTATCATACAAAAATTTATTAAAAGTTATTGTTTGAGCATTACTTTTAATAAAGATTGAAAGGAATAATATTACAGCTATATATCTCATGTTTTAATAATTGCAATCGTTTTTTAAATTTATTGGAATATTACTTTAGTGGTATAAACATTTACTTTAGTTTTTACTTTTATAAAATATAATCCGTTTAAGTTTTTAGAATTGTAGATATATGAATTGTAGATAGCTTTTACAATTATTTCATCTATTTTACTTCCTATACAGTTGAACACTTCAATAGCTTCGATTGCTTCGGTTGTAGTTTTTATTGTTAACTGACCGCTTGAAGGGTTAGGGTAAATACTTAATTCTGAATTGTTAAAATTAATATCATCAATTTTTGATGTTCCTATAATTATTTGTTTTGTAATTGTATCATTATCGGCAATTGTACAGCCATTGTATGCAATTAGCGAAACAGAGTAGGAGCCTGTATCGGCGTAAATATGTGAAACAGAATCGCATATATGCGAATATAGCAATGGTGAACCATCGCCAAAATCCCAAATACAGCTATCAACTTTTTGCGACAAGTTATTAAGAGTTATATTATTGCTGTCAACTATAAATGAATAATCGGCTAATGGCTGACTATCAAAACCAATACAATTTGTTTTTACTAACCAAGCTTGTTGAGTGGGAGAATAATAAAATGTGTCGCCCCAGCCAGCCAAAATAAACCCTCCATCTGATGTTGATTTTAGTGTTTCGAGATATGCAAAATAAGCTTGAAGTGGAAATTCTCTGCTCCATATTGTGTCTCCTGATGAATTAAACTTATAAAGTTTACTATAAACATTAGTATTATTATGTTGTTTTACGCCTGTTGCATAAAGGCTGCCATCATCGGTTTCAATAACGGAATTAAAATAGGAATAAATTGTATCTCCAATAGGATGATTATTTGGAAAATAGGTTTCGTAATATATTTTATCCCAAATAATATCACCATTATTGTTTATTTTTACAATATGCGATTTATAAACATTTTCATAGTTAATTTTATTTATACCATAAGGTCCAGTTATAATATAACAAGAGTCTTTTGTAGTTATTAATCCCATTACTCTGCTATCGTCCCAGTTTGGATTACCTATTGTTTTAATCCATTTTTGATTACCAAGGCTATCGGTTTTTATTAACCCCCAATCATCATTAGTGGACATTCCTCCTATTACAAAACCACCATCGTAAGATTTTGTAATATTGAACGCCTGATATGTTGGATAGCTAAATTCTTTATGCCATAACATATTACCCATACTATCGATTTTTATTAAAAGTGTTTTGGGTAATGAACTTGAAGGTGGTTTTTGAATTGTGCCGACTAATGCAAAACCGCCATCATCGGCTTGTACACATTGGTAAGATGCAACAAAAAGAGTGTCTGTAAGGTAAGTTTTTGTCCAAACTGTATCGAAATACTGATTAAATTTCATTAATAATACAGCATTCTTTCCAGTTTGTAAATTTACTTTTTGACCAGCTAAAACATAACCATTATCATAAGTTTTAATAAATGAATTTTGAGTACCTCCCCAATATTTAATATTTACTTCACCAAATAACTTTTTCCATTTATAAATACCGTTATTATCAACAAACTTAATAATAACATATCTGTCAAAATTTGTAAATGCTGTTGCACCAATTAATGCATATCCACTATCTAAAACTTCAATGTTTAGGACTAGGTTAGGTAATGTATCAAATATAATATTGTTAAATGTCGTTGTTTGAGAATAACACTTAATTAATACTAATAATAATATGGTAACTATTATAAATTTCATATACAAAACCTTTACAGATTTTACAATCTGTAAAGGTTATATTAAATTGTTATTTTATAATTTTAATTAATTTTGTATAATGCTCGTTGCTGCTATAAACATGGAGCATATATATTCCTTTCGATAAATCGGAAACATCAATTGAATAAACATTAGTTAGATTTGTTTCTTTTACCAAAACGCCCAATGTGTTATATATTTTTACAATACTATTATCAATATTATAGTCGGTATTGATATTAAGTTGATTAGTTGCAGGGTTTGGATAAATATCAATTGTATTGTAGTTTACATTAGATTTAGTTCCCTGATTATTAATTTGCATAGACTTTGGGTTGTTAGCCGATGGCAATTTAATTGGCTCATAATAATTTCCATATTGTGACTCTTCTATTAAAACCTGTGCTGTTTCGCAACCCATTTTATTTTCTTGCAATGCAAGTTTTTCTAAAAATCCCATATTTGGTTTTACTACTTCACGCAATTGACCTAAAGTTTTATAATTTACCTGTTTTACAATTTGTTGCAATTGTATCCAATCGTTTATTTCGCTTTGTTTCGATTGTGGCAAACTATGTATTTGAGATTGTAATAAATCAAGTTGAACATCTGTCTCTGAATATCGTTCCTCGTTTATTAAAATGGTTATTAATGACATATTTGTGCGATAATCGCTTTCTTTTTTTAATAAATTGATTAGCGAATCCTTCACCTCTGGTACAGAATCGTTATTAACACTTTCAATAGTTATATCGGTAAGTAATTTACCTCTTTCGGTTTTTAATGCCAATATTTCACCTTCTTTTTGTTCCATTGCATTTATACCGTTCTGTGCCTGCATCAATAAATCAATAAAATGCTGCGGATAAGAAATTGTAGCTAATAAAGGTTTAATTTTTTCCTGTAGAGGAGAATTCTTTAATAACACATCTGTTTTTCTGTTATATTGACCAGTTATTGGTACATCTATAAATGCCTCAAGTACTTCATCAGATAAATACTGAGAAGAAAGCAATTCATTGCAAAGTGAATTAAAAGTGTGAGGTTTAACAGAAGAGATTAAATCAAGTAGCAATTGCTTATTGCCATTATCTACATTTTTTTGCAAATCATATTCCATATTGCTTACATCAGTTAGCATTTTTTGCAATTCATATTCAGCTGATGATACTGAAACAGATTTTTTATTTATAAAACTTGACGGGCATGCTTTACTTTCAATATAAGTTACACCAGCAACTGGTATTGCATCAATTTTTGAAGAAGTATAATACATTAATTTTGTTGAATAGCTGTCGTGTTCAAAGTATTTATATTTTTGATTAATATCTGTATTTTCAATATAAAAATCACTAGCAACACTAGGGTTATTATGCGAAAATGTATTACCTGCTAATTGAGTTGGATCAATTGAATTATTTCCCTGATAGAAAGCTATCCCTCCATTAATAACTGCCAAGCTGTATTCGTTATTGCTAAATTTATTACATTTGAATTGTAATCCTTCGCTATTACCAATGTAAGTAGTAGGATCGTCGTAGTCTTCATCGAAATTATCCCAATAATTGCTATTAATGTTAAGTGCAATGGCAGCAGTTGCAGCATTACTAGCAGAAAGATTTTCAAATTTGTTATTATATACAATATTAGGAACATTTCCAGAATTGTTTACAAACATACCAGCTAATCCATTTTTAAAAGTGTTTTCTTCAATTTTATACCCTCTGCAACCATGCAGGTATAAGCCATAAGTAGTGTCGGCTTGAGTATTGCCAACATCAAATGTATTGCGTGTTATTGTTGCATTGTTAATGGCTTTAATATAAACTGCCCGATTGTTATTAGTAAAATCACATTTATCAATAGTTATATAACTGCCACCTTGTGCTTTAATGGCATAAGCTAAATTTGAAAATGTATTTTTTAAAACATTAGCATCGGGGCAAGGTGTTCCGGCAGGTAATAATGTACTACAACTTGACATAACTTTAAAAGAAGAATTATAACTTTCGATACCTATACCTTTTGTTGTAGCACCAGAATAAGTATTTTGAAAAGTGTTATAATAAAATTTCACATCTTTATTCTGCCACATATACACAAAACTTAATGGAACAAGTGTAGGGTCATTTAAAGTAGCATCGGTAATAAAATTACAATTACTAAAATAACTTAAATTACTATTATTATTTGTTGAGAAATACGTAGCTGTTTTATTATTTCTGAAAGTAGAATTCTTAGCATATATAATTGCCCCATCCTGAACACCAACTCCAATTATTGCATTTTCAATTTTAGAATTGTTATTCATATTAAGGAATGGCTGTCGTGTGTTGCTAAAGGGTATTTGTGGATACCAAGCACCAGGTCCATCTAAACTAACACCATTCCACATAATATTATTACAGGTTGAAGTTAGTGTAGTATTATTTAAAATTAATTTAGCACCTTTTGAACCTGAATATAAACCACCTCTAACCCAAAAACCTGATGATGTACCAAATTTAAGAGTTAAATTCTTTATTGTTAAAGATGCATTCGCCTCAATAATAATATCCATATTATCGTCAACTACAATTTCGCTTGTTGCATTAAAAGGGTTGTTGCCAATACCAGCATCCCAAACAACATTAGTATTTATAAAATAATGTCCATCAGGATTTGTTGTTAAATTAATATTGCCATCATTTGTATTTATTGTAACATTTTGAGTCTTTGTACATCCATTTGCATCTGTTACTGTTATAGTGTAATTCCCAACATTCAAATTTGTAGCAGTAGCAGTAGTTTGTTGAGGATTGGTATTCCATTTATACGTATAAGGTGGTGTGCCTCCATAAGCTGTAACAGTTGCAGAACCGCCACCACCACATAATGCACCAGTTGTAGAAATTGTTGTTACTATTTCATCAGGTTTTGTGATAGTAACAGAACTTGTTTTGCATAAATTACCACTATTAACTGTTACACTATAAATGCCTTCTGATAAATATATTATTGTTTGTGATGTAGAATAGTTGCTCCATTTATATGTATATGAGCCCGTGCCACCAGTAGCATAAACAGTAGCTGTTCCATTTAAACTCATAGAACAACTTAAATTTGTAGAAGTCGTAGATATAGTTAAGTTTGGTGTTGAAGAAGTAATATTGACTTGTGCAATGTTATTTAAAGTGCAATTAATACTTGAACAACTAACTGGTGACCCAGATGTATTTGTTGAATTAAAAACGTATGAAGGAGGAAGACCAATATCTGAATAATATGTTAAATTAACTATTTTATATGATAAATAGTAATTTCCAGAACTTATTGAACATGGTATATTTACCATTATATTATTTTCATATGAACCGTTCCATGAGTCCCATGGTCCTTGCCAAACACAATCTGCACTAAATCCTAAATTATCGTTTTCTTTAATTAGAGTTTCTACACCTGTTGTAATATTTTTTAAATAGTAATTTACAAAAAATGTAGCAGAAGCAGGATGAACACAACCGTATGATGCAGTACCTGTATATGAAATTTTTAAGGTGATATCATTACCTTGAGTAACATTAAAGATTGTTTGAACAGGATTTACAGTTACTGATAAATCACCATCATAAGATTGAGAATAACTATTTAAAAATAATAGTGATAAAAATAGAGTTATAATATGTGTTTTCATAATTTGTTATATTAAATTGGTTAAAGAAATTTATTTAAAAAAAATGTTTTACAATTTACAAAATACTTTTTGTATTAAAAAAATCGAAATGTAATTTTTTTAGCTATGGCGAAAAGCAAGTATCTAACAAAAATATCTTGTGCAAAGGTTTGTAGCGATTTGCTATACTTTTGCTTTGTGTGTCGGCAATTTCTTTTTCTTTTCTAAAAGTGCGGTGGCAAAAAATTAACCCTATTGGATATTTAATTTTCCAATGCAGTAAAGTTTCCTCATTTTTATCAAATAGGGAAAATCTTTTTTTCTTCGTCCTTGGCGTTTTGTTGTCTTTTGTTTTCAAAATTCAAACTATTTTTTATGTACTGTCTGTCGTAAAGCGTTCTTCGACTTGCAGATAATATTTTTATTACAGTTTATCCTTAAAATGTTTTTCAAATATTTCCATTAAAATATCAACCGTTAATGGTTTATTCATAAACTCTTTAATTTCTTTATAATTTTCGGCTCTGAATATATCGTCAGGATTTAATGAAGTAGTAAGTATAACAACTATAATTTCGGCTTTTTGTGTATCATCCAGCCTTTTATACTCTTCTATAAATGACCAGCCATTCATAACTGGCATATTTATATCAAGTAAAATTAATGATGGTGCAGGATAGGTATCATTATTTGAACCATATTGTCCTTTACTAGTCAGAAAATTTAGAGCTTCTTTTCCATTAAGAGTTATATAAATTGTATCAGTTATGTTTGCTTCCTTAATTATTAACTGATTATAAAAATTTGTTGCTTCATCATCGTCTATCAACAAAATACTTTTTAATTTTTTTAAGTTAAGCATATTTATGTTTTTTAATTTCATGAACAGAATTTAAAGAAATAATTGGTATTGTAAAATAAAATGTCGTTCCGTTATTTAATTCAGACTCAAGCCATATCTCCCCACCATGTAATTCAATAATTTTTCTGCAATGAGCTAATCCAATTCCGGTGCCTTCGTAATCAGCTCTATTGTGTAATCTTTGGAAAATCAAAAAAATTTGTTCAAAGTCTTTTTCATCAATTCCAATTCCATTGTCCTTTACTGAAAATAACCAGCTTTTTGATTGTTTTTTTGCTTTAATTTCAATTTTTGGAACAATATCTTTTTTTCTGAATTTTAGAGCATTTGAAATTAGATTTTTAAATAATTGACTAAATTCCTGTTCATAGCCATTTAATACAGGCAATTCATTTATATCAAGTTCTGCATTACATTCATTAATAGACGAATACAAGTCAGCAACAGTCTGGTAACAAATTGTATTACAATCTATCAACGAAGGTTTATTTCGTTTACCTATGCAAGCATATTCTAGTAATCCGCTAATCAATAGCTTCATTCTGTCAACCGATTTATAAATAAAGTCTGAATATTTTTCATAATTTTCATCAAATTTTCCCTTATACTCTTTTTTAATTCGTTCGGTAAATGATGATATCGTTTTTAATGGCTCCTGAAGGTCGTGAGAAGCAATAAATGCAAACTGCTCTAGTTCATTATTCATTCTTATCAATTCGGCGTTTTTGTTTTGCAGATTAATCTCTGCTAATTTACGTTCGGTAATATCTATTGATAATATGAAAATCCCTTCGGGTACAGGCTGAAACGATAAATCGAACCAACCAATAGAGCCATCAGGAAATGTAAATTCATTTTCGAGATGAGTGCTTACTCTTTCAGAAAAGCATTTAAGATATATGTTATATATTGCAGTTTGCTCAATACCGGGATATAATTCCAACACTGTGCTATTCATTAACTCTTCTCTTTTATACTTTGAATGCTTCACAAATGCATCATTTACATATATGTAATGCCAATCGAAGTCAATAATCTGAGCTCCTTCCATCATATTATTTAGTGTATTCTGGTAGCGTTTTTCTGAATCTGCAAGATTCTTTTTTGATATTATTTTCTCCGTTATATCTCTTATCGAAACTATTGCTAATTCCTTATCTGAGAAATCAACAGGTCTTAATCGTACGTCAACATAGATTTTCTTTCCATTTTTTTTACTAATAGTGAATAATTTATCAGTTTCGTCAGGTTTATCACATAATTGTTCAACGAAATGCTTAAAATATTCTTCATGCTTTTCGCAATTGTAATCTGGTATTAAGAAATTGATATTTTGTCCAATTACATCTTCGTCTTTAAATCCAAGCATTATTTCAAGCTTCTTATTTATCATAGTTACTTTGCCGGAATATTCAACAACAAGCAATGCGTCTGGATTTGAGTCGAATACTGCTTTAAAAATTTTAAATGTGTTCATTTTTATAAATATCCTTTTATAGTTTAGTTATATCTGCTCTTCAATTTTAGAAAACATCATTGATAATTGACTTATGAAGTCTGATACATGTAATTCATTAATTTTCGTTTCACACATAATATAATCACCTTTACTAATAATATTCTGAACTTGTTGTCTCATTATTTTATTAGGTAACATAATTACAATAATCTCCAAAGTTGGCTTAATTACTCTCCATAACTGCTTAAATTTTCTTTTACAACTTATATCTTCTGCTAACTTCATTTGCTTAAATTCTCTAACAGAGTAAAGTATTTTTCGGTATGAATCAAATCTCTCTTTACTTATTACATGCCTTACTTCTCTTTTTAATTCAATATCCTCAATTCTCATTTCATTTTAATTTTATTTGTTTATAAATTCACCTAACTACAAATTGCACAACATCTCATAATTGCTCAATAATTTCTTTGGCAGATTTGCTGTAAAAATTGTTTGATTGACTTAATGACATTAATAAGGGTTTTGCTTTTTCTGATTGATTTATTTTTATATAATTCAAAGCCAAAAACCACATTGCAGAATATTTGTATGAACTTTTACTTTTACTAACTTTCGAAAGCGAAGCAACTATATCTGACTGATTAACATCTAATTCAAGCAAATTTAGCCCTTTAAAAAAGTTCACTTCGTCGTTTTCATTTCCTTGACTGATAAGCTCTTGAAGCATTTCAAGCGATTGCGAATATTGCTTCGATTCGTATAACACTTTAGCAATTTGCAACTTATCATTTAACTCAACTCCTCTAACCTGAGTTTGTGGCTCATATACTTTGTGATATTCTGCATACAATTGCTGACTATTGTCTTTATTCTGATATACAAAATATAATGATAAAAACATTGCTACCAACAATATAGAGCTTAAAGAAAATGAGTAAACTATTTTTTTCTTACGCTTATATATAATATGTTGTGCGGCAAGATGATTTATCTGCTTTTTCAATTTTTCTTTTGTTAATGCACTATTTATTGCCAAACTTGCAAGCAATATATTTTTCATTTTAATATCTGTTTTCAGACGTTCTTCGAACATCATTTTTTCATCTTCAGACATTTCCTTCTTAATGTAGCTATCTACAAGTTCAAGGTCGGTTTCATTTATCTTTTTCATATTTATCAATTATTTGAGAAATTAATTCATTCCTTAATCTTTTTTGTTCTTTATAATATTCGGCTTGTGTAAGATTATATTTTGACATTGTTTGATTTCTGTTTTCATTATTAAAACTTTTATGAACAATTTCTTTTTCAAACTCGCTAAGGCAAGCAATTTTATCAAGTGCTAACTGTTCAAATGTATCGTATTCGTAATCGTATTGTTCATCTACTTGTTCTGTTACAATTTCACTATAACTGGTTTCGTTCAATTTTTTTTCACGATTTTTTATTAAAATATAATTACAAGAGCTAATTATATAACCAGCAAAATCTGTTATCTCGGGCAATCTTCCTGACTCATTACGAAGTAACAAATCTTTAAAAAATTCACTATAAGCTTCATCAATTTCATATTTTTGTGCTTTTAAAGGTTTTAGTCGTTTTTCTACTAAAGATTTATACTTGTTGTATAAATATTCAATTGTTTTTTTTTCACCATTTTTTAAATTTATTAATATGCTTTGCTTGGTCTTCACATTATAAGGTGTCAGAAATTCATTTTTGAATACATGTTCTTCGACATAATTTTTAAAACTTTGTTTGCTGATATTCTGCGATTTAACTTTTTTCATTATGAAAGTTGTAAAAATGAAAACGTCAACTTTTTGTTTGAACCTTCTTTTTTTATGTTAAAAACCGATTTTTTACTACACAAAAAATTGACGTTTTTCATACTCATTAATAATCCAAACTATTTTTTAATCGGATCAGGTGGTGGTGGTGGTGGTGGATCTTCGCCACCAATTACACTTACTAAATCAATTACCGATAATTTTTCGGAAAAAATTCTCTCGTTTTTCTTAATAAACTTTTTCATAATTCAACATTTTTAAGTTAATTACAATCATATATTGCAAAAACAGCTAAATGGTTACCCGAGATTTCGAACTTTTTTTCACAACAATTGCTAAATGCCTGATTATAAGCTCAATTATTTTTCAAAGCAACTATGTTTTTTCTCAAAATAAGGCAAGTATTGAACTTAAAAATTTATATTCGGAAATATCTGAACTCGAAAAAACAGGAAATTTCAGCTCAGTAATTAAATTATTTGACAAGTTTGAAAACAGTAATGATTATAATGAAATTGAAGTAGCAGAAAAAATACGATTTAATTATAATTATGGAATAGTTTTAAAAAACAGTTATCAATTTAATAACGCAATAAAATATTTTAAAAAAGCACTAAGTTATAATGTTAGAAATACAGATTTATCTGATATTTATATTAATATGGCTTATTGTTATTTATTTTTAAACGAAAGTAATGAAATTGAAAATCACATTAATAATGCTCTAAACTGTTGTAATTCAAACGATGATTATTTTATTACAAATATTAAAATAGCTTACTTTTATTCTGCACATATCAAAGATGTGCTTAAAAGCCAACATTATCTTGACAATGCAATTATATATTTTCAAAAGCTTCAATCTAATAACAGCCAATCGGCTTATTATTTAAACTATCTAGGAAATGCCATGTTGTATTCAAAAAATTACAATAAAGCATTAGAACATTTCCAATATGCAATAATTAATTCAACAGCTAACTTTACTGATACTAATAGATATAATAATCCTGATTTAAACAAATTAAAAATCAATTCTGAATTATATTTATTATATGCATTAGAATTAAAAGCTTTTACTTTTAAAGAGAAATATGCCGAAGAATCAAATAATATTAATGATTTAATGTATAGCTACAAAACATATTTGCTTACGATAGAATTGCTCGAAAAAATGCAAACATCTTATATTAACAGCGGTAGTAGATTATTTTACTCGGGCGATAAGCGAAATATTTATAATTATACAATTAAAGTAGTTTTAAAATTATATGAATTAACAAAGGTCGAAGAATATAAAAACAAAGCTTTTGAAATATCAGAAAAAGCAAAATCGGCAGTATTGCAAATGGAAATAAAAGATTTGCAAAGTATTCGCTACTCAGGTGTGCCTGATAATATTGTTAAAGAAGAGCGAAAACTTGCAAGTAAATCTGCCGAATTGCGACAATCAATTTATGATGAAAGGCAAAGCATTACACATGATTCGGTTCAAATAAAAAAGCTAGAGCAAGAAGAATTTTTGGTTTCACAAAGTTATGATAGTTTAATTCATAATATTGAGCATGTTTATCCAGATTATTATAAGCAAAAATATTCGCATCAGGTTATTAGTATTCAGGAAATTCAGCAAAAGTTAACTTCAGATGAGGCTTTACTTGAATATGCAATAAGAGATTCGATGTTGGTAATATTTTGCGTTACATCGAAAAACTTTGAAGTTAAACAATTCCAAATCGACAGTAATTTTTTTAATCAAATTAGAAATTATTCCAAGTTAACATCTGAGTTTTCGTCTGATTATGAAAGCTATGTACAACTTTTAAAATCAGGCTATTACCTTTACAATAAATTGATTTTCACTGTAAAAAAATGGATCAATAATAAGAGATTAATAATAATTCCAGATTATCAAATATCGAAAATGTCGTTCGATGCTTTGGTATGCTCTGATTCTGTTCCAGAATTTTCCGATTACAGCAATGTAGATTATTTAATAAAAAATCATGCTATTTCTTATGGTCTTTCGGCTAATTTAATTTTCAAAGAAAAAAAAACTGAGAGTTTTGCATCAAAAATTTTAGCAGTTGCTCCATCATACGAAAATATTAAAAACATTTCAGATTTGCCATTGATTAAATCGGAAGCGAAGGAAGTCTGTCTTTTGTTTGATGGCAAGCATTTACTTGATAGTA
The DNA here is from genome assembly GCA_001768975.1 of Bacteroidetes bacterium GWA2_31_9. Classification (GTDB taxonomy): domain Bacteria; phylum Bacteroidota; class Bacteroidia; order Bacteroidales; family GWF2-33-38; genus GWA2-31-9. The sequence goes on from MEND01000240.1 coordinate 23,402, forward strand.
TGGCAAGTGAACAAAATTTCAAAAGCATTTATTCTAATTTCGATTTTATTCATTTTTCGGCTCATTCGTTTGCAAACGCTAAAGAGCCATTATTTTCAGGCATTTACTTAAGCTCTTCAAATGACACAACCGAAGATGGTATTTTATATGCTAACGAAATTTACAATATGGATTTTTCGGGAAAAACAATAATTATGAGTAGTTGTAATTCTGGTGATGGATTATTAGCTAAAGGAGAAGGTATTTTGAGTTTGGCACGTGCATTAACTTTTTCGGGAAGTTCAAGCATTATTTTAACTTTATGGCAAGTTGCCGACAAAGCAGGTTTTAAGTTAATGAAAAGTTTCTATACAAATCTTTATACTGGCGATTCTAAAGATTTTGCTTTACAAAAGAGTAAA
>MEND01000240.1:23853-30444 GCA_001768975.1 Bacteroidetes bacterium GWA2_31_9
TGTTTTTGAGAAAAAGGGGAAAATTGGCAAGTTGAAGGGGATATGGGTATATGGTTATTAGGGGATAAGGGTATAAGGGTATAAGGTGATATGGGGATAAGGTGATATGGGGATATGGGTATATGGTTATTAGGAGATAAGGGTATAAGGTTTTATGGGTATATGGTTATTAGGGTATAAGGGTATAAGGTTTTATGGGTATATGGTTATATGGGTATATGGGCAAAAGTGTATATGAGAATATTGTTTATAGTCTCACAAACAATAAACAACAAACAAACAAACAAACAAACAAACAAACAAACAAACAAACAAACAAACAAACAAACAAACAAACAAACAAACAAACAAACAAACAAACAACAAACAACAAACAACAAACAAACTACAAACAACAAACAACAAACAACAAACAACAAACAACAAACAACAAACAACAAACTACAAACTACAAACTACAAACTACAAACTACAAACTACAAACTACAAACTACAAACTACTTCAATTTATCCAACACTTCTTTAGCCTTTGATTTATAATGATTTTCAGCATTTACCAATAAATTCAAAACGCTTTTTGCTTTTTCGGTTTGTTCCAGTTGAATATACGATAATGCTAAATACCAGTTAGATTGATAATAGTAACTATGTCGCTTGTCCTTAGTTAGCTCATTTAATACTGAAATAGCTTTTTCTGATTGTTTCAATTCGATGTACGACATTGCTATATAAAAATGTGCCATTTGATAAGCTGAATTAGAGCTATCTATACTATAAAAGCCGTCGATTGCTTTGCTATATTCACCTTTATCATAGTATGAAATACTTAAATTAATGTCTAAAGAGTCTTGATTTATAGTTCGTATATTCCCAGGTGATTCATACTTTTCGTAATATGCAAGGTAAACATTTTCAGAACTATAATTAAAAACATAATTATATGTATATATGCTAACAGCAATTATAATTGTAGCAGCTGCATAAAGCCAGGTTCTGTTTAAAAATCTCTTATTCTTGCCATTATCAGAGTCTCTTTTTCCTTCATAGATATTCTTTACTCTTTGCAACTCCAGTTTAGAATAAGAGTTGTTAATTATTTCATTATTCGCAATCATTTCATTGTGAGCGTTGTTAAGAATATTGCGAAACTTAAGCGTTTCTGAATTTGGGATATATTTGTTTATAGCTAATTGAAATTGCAATTGAGATTTTAAGCTATCATCTGTTTGCATTTTTTGTTCAAAACCTTCACGAAATCTAGCATCAAGGTCATTATTAATATACTTTTCTATTATATAAAAAGAACCTTCAGCATAAATTTTCTTTTCTTTTGTTTCTAAAAATAAAGGATCATTTAAAACTTTCTCAATTAAAAATCCTTTACACATACTTTTACGTTTTTTTACATAAGCTTCAGAAGTGTTAAGCATATCAGCCATTTCCTTTGTTGTATGATTATCAGCACTTAATGAAAGAATTTTTTGACAATCTTCTTGTAATTCTTTAAAATGCTTTGCAACAAGTTTTTCTTCTAAATTCATATCTAAAATATCATAAAATTCAACCGGAATATCTACACAATCATTATTCAAAGCTGACATTCCACTACATAATAATGATGTATTTTTTCTCAATCTCAATTCATTCTGCCATTTTTTATAACAAACAGAATATAAAAATACACTTAATTTACAAGTTAGTTCAAAATCTTTATTTTTCACTAACTTCAATAAGCTTTCACAGGTATCCTGAAAAATATCTTTTATATCCTCCGCACTTCCACTATTTTTATTTATAATATAATGTACAACAGGATAATAGGTTTTATAAAATGCATTAATAACAGCTGAATCATTGTTTCGTATTGCAGTTAAATAATCATTATCAGTAAATTCCATAGTTGAAAAACTTAATCATAAGTGAATGATTTTCATTATACGGAATATTTGTCAAAAAATTTGAATTATTTGTCAAAATTATGATATAAAATATAAAATTATGTACTATAAAATAGCTTTATGAATAATAAAAAAAAAACTATGTCATTATGTCAGAATAATAATCATTTATTTTAAAAATTTCTCCGTTTTATGTAATATATACTATATGGCAATAAATTTGACAAGTCTGTCTAAAAATAAATACAATGAACTTAGATAATTTCACAATAAAATCGCAGGAAGCAATTCAAAATGCGTTACAAATCGCTGAATCAAATAATAATCAAGCAATTGAACCTTCTCATTTAATAAAAGCTATATTTAATACTGATGAAAATATAATTACATTTATTTTCAATAAATTAAGCGTCAATATTAACAATTTCGTAACTGTAATTAATAAAATAATATCTTCATATTCAAAAGTTTCAGGAGGCAAAGCATATTTATCAAATAATTCAAATAATGCATTAGTTAAGGCTCAGAATTTTGCAAAAGAAAATGGAGATCAATTTGTTTCACTCGAATTTTTAATTCTTGGAATATTTTTATCTGGAGATAAGGTTTCTCAAATAATGAAGGATTCTGGAATAAATGAAAAAAGCTTAAAATCAGCAATTAATGATTTAAGAAAAGGTTCACAGGCAAATAGTCAATCAGCTGAAGAGACTTATCATTCGATTAACAGATTTGCAATAAATCTTAACGAAAGAGCAAGATTAGGGAAACTTGATCCAGTTATAGGTCGAGATGATGAAATAAGAAGAATATTGCAAATTCTATCGCGTAGAACTAAAAACAATCCAATATTAATTGGAGAACCAGGTGTCGGAAAAACTGCAATTGCAGAAGGACTTGCTCATAGAATTGTTGACGGAGATGTTCCCGAAAACTTAAAATCAAAAGAAATATATTCTTTAGACATGGGTGCATTAATTGCGGGTGCAAAATTTAAAGGCGAATTTGAAGAAAGGTTAAAATCTGTTGTAAAAGAAGTTGTTGACTCAAATGGTGAAATTATTTTATTTATCGACGAAATACATACATTGATTGGTGCCGGCAAAAGCGAAGGTGCTATGGATGCTGCAAATATACTAAAACCTGCTCTCGCACGTGGCGATTTAAAAGCAATAGGAGCAACAACTTTAAGCGAATATCAAAAATATTTTGAGAAAGACAAAGCTCTCGAACGTCGTTTTCAGATAGTAATGGTTGATGAGCCTGATACATTGAGTTCTATTTCAATTTTAAGAGGAATAAAAGAAAAATACGAAACTCATCATAAAGTTAGAATCCTCGACGAAGCAATTATTGCAGCAGTTGAACTTTCTCATAGATACATAAGCGACAGATTTCTTCCTGACAAAGCAATTGATCTTATTGATGAAGCTGCTTCAAAATTAAGAATAGAAATGAATTCCGTTCCTGAAAATATTGATGAAATTGAACGAAAGATTAAGCAACTAGAAATTGAAAGAGAAGCAATTAAAAGAGAAGGGCATTCAAAAAAAATCAACGAACTGGCTGAAGAAATTGCATCGCTAAACGAAACCCGAACAGAGCTACGAGCTAAATGGGAACTCGAAAAAGGTTTGATAGACAAAATTCAAAAACAGAAAGAGCAAATAGAAAATTATAAATTTCAAGCAGATCAGGCTGAACGTGAAGGCAATTATGGTTTGGTTGCTGAAATACGTTATGGCAAAATAAAAGACTTAGAAGCAGATATTCTGAATTTTAAAGAAGAATTATCAAAAATTCAAAAAAATAATGCTTTAATAAACGAAGAAGTAAACGCTGAAGACATAGCCGAAATTGTTTCAAAATGGACAGGTATTCCAGTTTCCAAAATGCTTCAAAGCGATATTGATAAACTACTTAACCTAGAAATTGAATTACATAAAAGAGTAATTGGTCAGGACGAGGCAATTGAAGCCCTTTCAGATGCTGTAAGAAGAAGTCGTGCCGGATTACAAGATGCTAAAAGACCAATGGGTTCGTTTATTTTTCTTGGAACTACAGGTGTTGGGAAAACTGAATTAGCAAAAGCATTGGCAGAAGTTCTTTTTAATGATGAAAATCTTATGATAAGAATTGATATGTCTGAGTATCAGGAAAGACATTCTGTTTCACGTTTAGTTGGAGCACCTCCTGGTTATGTTGGTTATGACGAAGGCGGACAACTTACTGAAGTTGTGAGAAGAAAACCATATTCTGTAATCCTTTTAGATGAAATAGAAAAAGCACATCCAGATGTATTCAATATTTTGCTTCAAGTATTGGATGATGGGAGGCTGACCGACAATAAAGGTCGATTAGTGAATTTTAAGAATACAATAATAATAATGACCTCAAACCTTGGTTCAAACATTATATTCGAAAGATTTCAGAATATCAACTCTAATAACAGAACGGAAACTATTGAAAAAACTAAAATAGAGCTTATTAATTTATTGAAACAGTCTATCAAACCTGAGTTTTTGAACAGGGTTGATGAAATTATTATGTTTACTCCTCTTTCTGAAGAGCAAATAATTCAAATTGTAAAATTACTATTAAATAATATTTCTGAGACACTGACAAAAAACAACATTGAACTAAAAATTGATGAAAAAGCAATTTTATGGATTGCAAAAGAAGGTTTTGATAATCAGTATGGTGCAAGACCTTTGAAACGTGTAATTCAAAAATATATTCTGAACGAACTTTCAAAACAGATACTTGCAGGAAAAATAAGCACAAATTCTACTGTAAATATCACTTATATTGACGATAAGTTAGTGTTTAGCAATAATTAATTCGAAATTATGATATTATAGGTTTATAATACTTTTTAGCATAGATTAAATATACAACTAATAAAGTATTAAATACATAATTCATATAGAGAGGAATATGATATATTTTTGTATCCATATCGCTGTAAACAATATAAATCAGTGTAAAAATTTCGCCCCAAAACCAAAGCCATAAAAAGCCCCAAGATAAATCACCGGCTTTTTTAGTTTTATAAGTATGTATAACCTGAGGAATAGCACATATACTGAGCATTATACTTCCAAACCAACCGACAAATTCATTTATCATTCTGCATTTTTTTGCAAAAGTATTAATTTATAAGCATGTTGAAAATAATATTGAATTATTCTTTAAAGAGTTTTCTTGAGTAAAGAATATCGTTATCTGAAGTTAAATTAATAATATAAATTCCTACTGGGATCATCTCTAAATCTAAAACTAAATTATTAGAATCTACTCTCCTACTATATACCAATGAGCCAATACTACTATAAATATTTATATTAGAAATTTGCAAACCATTTATATTTAACATCAATTCTTTTGTAAATGGATTAGGGTAAAATAATGTAGATTTATTTTTATTATATTTAGTTTCCACATAAGATGTATTATTAACTATAACTTTTCCTGTCATTCCAGAACTGAAATGAGCATCACACCTATAATCGTAGGTGCCTGTCGTTGTAAAAACAAAACTATATGTCCACCCTGTTCCTAATGAATTGCCAAATGAAGTAGGATTATTTGGATAAGTTGAATTCTGCCCATTTACATTGTGAAATCCAGCACTATTAGACCAAACTATAGTGTCTCCGTCTTCTATTGTTAATAATGATGGTGAAAATTCTGAATTTGAAACCTGAATATTATGCTTGGTTTGTGCTTTTGAAAATTGAATATTCCAAAACAATAAAATAATCAAAACACCTTGAACTATATTATAATTTTTCATAATTACTAAATAAAAGACTTTAACGTCTTTTATTTAGTAAAAATATGAAACTAAAAGAAGAAAGTCAAGTAATTACTTAAATTTTACTAATATAATCGTCCAATTCAGATACAGCATGCTTAGTAGATTCATTAAAATTGTCAATATAAGCCTGATAAGTATCTATTTTTTCAGAATTTTTTGATAATGTTTCTAAAATTTTTAAATCGTCAGCCAATTTTGACATACCAATAACTGCCACAGATGATTTTGCTTTATGAGCAACCAAGCCTATTTGATACCAATTAGAGCTAGCAAAATAACTGTTAAATAAATCATTAAACTCAGGAATCTGACTTTTAAAAATTTCAATTAATTCTATAATTAAATCTTTATTACCGTCAGCAACTTCATTTAAATAGCTTAAATTAATGTACTTATATTTATTTGAGTTCATATAATAATTTTTAAAAATTAAACATTTTCTAAAATTTTTGAATATAATTCTTCTGCTTTAAATGGTTTTGACAGATAGTCGTTCATTCCAATACTAAGACATTTTTCTTTTTCGCCTTTAATTGCAGCTGCTGTAAGTGCAATAATTGGTATATTATTTTTTGGACTACTTAATTCTTCTCTAATTTTTTTTGTGGCTTCATATCCATCTAAAACAGGCATATGCAAATCCATTAATACTATATTATAGTTATTATCCCGTACTTTTTCAAATGCAAGTAATCCATTTTCAACAGTATCAACGATAAAGTTCTTTTTATTCAGAAGAGTTTTAACAAGAATTTGATTGATATTATTATCTTCTGCAATTAAAATTTTTATTTGACTATGATTAGACTCGTCAATTATATTTTTTACATCGTGATTTAAAGCTTCAATACTATCTTTTATAGCTTTCTTAAA
>MEND01000240.1:30530-37862 GCA_001768975.1 Bacteroidetes bacterium GWA2_31_9
ATCTGTAACAGAAAATAAAATAGTTATAATATCTTTTGATTCATTTATAGTTTTTGCACTAATAGTTACCTTTCCTTTTTCAGTAAATTTAACAGCATTGTCGGCTAAATTAAGTAAAATTTGATTTAGTCTCACTTGATCTCCAATTACTCTAGATGGGATATTCTTATCTAATGAAACCCGTAAATCAATATTCTTCATATCGGCTTTGAACTGAAGAATATTTACAATACCAGATATTAAGTCTTTTAAGTAAAATTCTATTTGCTCGAACTCAATTTTTCGTGCTTCAATTTTTGCAAAATCTAATATATCATTAATAATGACCAATAAATTATCGGATGAATTTTTTATATAATTTAGAAATTCTGTTTGTTTTTCCTCTAAATCAGTTTCTAATAACAACTCTGTCATTCCCATAATAGCATTCATAGGTGTTCTGATTTCGTGGCTCATATTAGCAAGGAATTGTTCTTTTATGCTAGCTGAACTTTCTGCTTGCTCTTTAGCTAGTTCAAGTGCTTCATTTTGTTTTTCAATTTGAATAAGCATTTGATTAAACCTATCAATCAACTCTCCTACTTCATCGTTTGAATGTTTTCTGATTCTGACAGAATAATCTTTTCTGATAGAAATATCCTTCATTGTTTGAGTTAATTTCAACAATGGAACAGATATAATCTTCTGAAGACTAAGCGATAATAATAATGCAACTATGAGTGCCGAAAATGTGATTATTGATAAAATTCTAATAAAACTATATAATCTATTATTGTACTCTTCAACATCTGTATCAATATATATTGTTCCTATTTTCTCATTATTAAAAAATATTGGTCTAATAATAATAATTGAATTATTTGAAAAAATTGTTGTGTCCTTACCCAATAATGGCAACTCAATATTAGATATTCGCTTAGTATCTTTAACAAATTCTGCAAACACATTATCGTTTTCATCAAATATTGCGGCAAGTTGAATGCTTGAATTAGCTTTTAATGAATTTAGTGATTTTTTGGCTTCGTCTTTACCACTAAACGGAAATGACAGATTTGCTGTATTATTTTCGCCTAATACATTTGCTAAAATTGATAAATTACTGATATAATTTTTTTGGAATTGAGCTTTATCAAAAATAGCAAAAATTGTCCCTGACAATATTAAAACAATAGAACTGATTGATAATATTATCAATACAATTTTTATTCTTATTGATAAGTCTTTAAAACCGATTTTCATTTTTATTTATTATTTTGGCTAAAGACAATAATTTTGAACTTATTACTAATTTGACATTCATTGCGGCTTCATTATTAATTTCAAATCTGTTCTTTGAATTTTGTTTCGTAAAATTTATTATTCCTCCAAGTTCGCAAAAATCCTCAACATTATCTCCAATAGTTAATATTGACTTCTCTTTTACAACATCTAAAACCTTCAATAATTCGGTTCTATTAACTCCAGAAATGAATAATAAATTACAGTCATTAATTTCTTCTAAAGTATTATAATGGATAAGTAACCACTTTCTATCATATAAAGTTCGATCTTTAAATGCATTTTCTAAAATATCATCAAAAGGGTCATCTCCATATATTCCAATTACAAATGGAGCATATTCATTATCAAATGAATAATTGGGCCAATTAACAAATTTAATAAAGTTATATAAATAACCAGCTTTTACTTCATATTCTGAATATTGCTGTGAATACACAACATCAGAATTAAACAATACAAACTGTACTGAAATAATTAAAAGAATAATATATTTCTTAATTTTTTTCAAATTCCTTCAATAATTTTATCGCTTCTTGTTGTTCAATTCTCAGGTCATTTTTAAATAGAACAATAAATGCATCTTCAAAACCACGTTTCTTAATTTCTATTAAGTACTCTTTAACACTTTTAATATCAGAAAACTCTCCGCTTATGTATTTATATAATCCATTATGATAAATTCTTTCTACACTAATTCCGTTAAACAACTTAGAATCAGCTGCTTCTTTTTTTATTAATGCTTTTAATTGAACTCTAAATACTATTTCGTTTAATGGATTCAATTTTTCGTTATTTAAATTGTTTGAAACAGATTTTGTCTTTTGATCCAAATCAATAATCTCATAAACAATTAAATCTATTTTATTAATTTTATTAGTATTAATAGTTTCGTTAGTTCTAATTTTGTCAAATGAAATGTCATTTGATAATAAAGTAGTAATAATATTATTTATTCTATTTTTTAAGTTCGAGTTTTGAACTGTTAGTTGATCGCCACTATCCGAAAAACCATTAATATCCAAATACAAGCCTCCGTTATTTGAAATTAATTGAGCAATCTCAACTAAATCAAATGAATATTTTTCTAAATATGATGAAGTATTTTGTTCAAAAGGCAGAGTATAGCTTAAAATAATTTTCTTATTCTCTGAACTTAAAACATTTAGATCAATGATGTGTTCACTTTTGGTTTCAGCAATAGAATCAGAAAGTTCAGGCTGAGTTGTTAAAATACTATTAATATGCTCCGATTCTTTATCCTTAACAGTATTAATTGCTTGAACAGTATAAATTGTATCAGAATTAACAACATAAGGAACTAATTTGGTAGTTTTATTTTCAGCATAAAAAAATGATTGTGAAGTTTTCTCAACATATACTGTATTACTTTCCAGAATATTTAATGTAGTAGTATCGGTTGTTGATATTGCTTTATTAATCAAATCCAATAAATGAGAATAGTCTTTATTAACCGACTTAGTATTTTTTTCTGAAACTTTATAAATATTATCCGATAAGAAAGAGATTTCATTATTTTTAAGCGAATCTGTACTATTTATAATATCCTCAATAATTTGCAATAAAACATTGTAATTTTTATTAATTGTATCAATTGTATTATTTAATGAATCAGCTAATGAGCTAATATCATAAAAAGTGTTTTTTACTGTAATTTGCTCACCAACAACTTTTCCTAAAGATTTTATAGATTTCAAATAAATTTCTTGATATAACTCATAAAAATATGTTTGATTTGGAACATAAATATTAATTAACTGAGGTAAAAACCCATCGGCTTCAATAATTAAATCATAATTTTTACCAGGAGGAAATATTAACAAAAACTTACCACTAGCAGGATTTGGGTTATAGACATACTTTACAGGAGAATTTAGTTCCTTATCAATAACTCTAAACTTAGCAGCGATTGGTTTCAAAGGAGAACCAGAAAGTATTGTTCCTTTAACTAAAGTTAGTGGAACATTATTATTAAATACAACTTTATAAATATCATTTAAATACGAATTATCTGTCTGAACTCGTGAGACATAAGCACTGTTTCCATTTGCAATTATCGAAAACGACAAATCGTCACTTGTAGTATTAATTGGATAGCCAATATTCTTGGGTTTTGACCAGACATTTTTACTCAAATTAATTGATTTATATATATCGAATCCTCCCATAGAACTATGTCCGTTTGAAGAAAAATAAAGAGCCTTTTTATCAGGATGTATAAAAGGATAATTTTCATCTAATGAAGTATTTATTTTGCTTCCAAGGTTTATTGGACTTGTCCAGTTTCCATCTTCCTTTTTAACTATTTTATACAAATCTTTTCCACCAAATCCTCCTAAATTATTACTAGCAAAATACATTTCATTTCCATCTGGTGTACTGCTAATAAAATATTCCCAATATGCTGAATTAATTCCTTTTAGTTCTTTAATATTTAAACACTTATTACCAACTATATTCCCTGAATATAAATTATTACTAAGTTTTAAGTAAATTATCTGCCCATCTGATGAAATCCCTGCTAATTCATAATTATTATCAGTATCATCAAAAATTATAGCACTTGGCTGCTTCCAAACTCCTGCATCTTTTGTTGCATGCATAATTATTTTAACTGAGTCAGATGGCGAGTTTTTAAATTTAATCGCAGAAACATAAAACAAATGAGAATCATCAGCACTTACTATTGGCAAATACTCTGAAAGAGAATTATTATTTATCTTATTATCAAGTTTCTCAATCTTAACGTCAGCAGAATCTTTAAACAATTTTTTGGCATTTTTAGTGTTCGCAATAAGAATACTAATATTTGATTGAGACTGATCAAAGTGAGAAGCAATTTTTTGATATTTATTAAAGTAATCCAAAGCTTCTTTGAATTTATTCTTTTTTAAATAAATTTCACCCATATCTTTAAATACATCAGCTGGAATGCTTGATATATTTTTTTCAATTGCAAAATTTAAAAATTCAATTGCTTTTTCTTTTGTTCCAGAATTCAAATAGCAAACACCTAAATAATATTTTGTTTCAAAATTATTTGGTTCTAAAGAATCTAATTCAATTAAAAGTGGTAAAGCATGTAAATAATCTTCATTATTAAAGTATTGAATAGATTCAGAATGAAGCGTTTTAATATATTTCTGACTTTGAGAATATATAAACTCACATGTGAAAATAAAAATAAATAAAAATAATATTCTTAGAATATTTTTCATTCAATGTATTTGAAAAGCCAAATTAAGAAAAAATGATTGTAAAACAATCATTTTATTGAATAATTTATTATAAAAACAATATGTTTGCAAATAGTATTTTTATTCATAATGCAATTTTAATGAATTAACTTTATATGAGTATTTTTAATTTTAATAAAAATATTTATTCAAAATTTGGTTACATTTCAGATCAAAAAGGTATTCTCTCTAGGTATAACAGAGAAAAGAAAAACTGGGATGAACATTTAAATAATTGTAAAAAATATATAATCAATTACTGCAATTCAATAAACACCAAAAATATAGCAATTTTAGGTAGTGGCTGGCTTTTAGACGTTCCTTTAGAATTTTTATCTAAAAAATTTAATACAGTTTATTTAATTGACGTAAACCATCCTTCAAATACAAATAAAATCAAGAAGCTATATCCTAACGTAGAATTCGTAACAGATGACATAAGCGGAGGAAGTGTAGAGTTTGCAAATAATTGCGTAAACATTTATAAAAAATCAAAAATTAAGATAGACATTAAAGATTTCGAAAAAAACATCTACAATCCAAGCATAAATAATACAGCATTTATATCACTTAATATTCTAAATCAACTTGATATTTTATTGATAGACTACCTTAATGAATTTAATATTTATAATGAAGATGAAATTATTCAACTCAGAAAAATAATTCAAAACAATCATATTAACTTTCTTAGACATAATAAATCTTGTTTAATTTCAGATATTGAAGAATACATTATTAATAAAGATGAATCGATTGAAAAGACTAACCAGCTAATTTATAGCAAAATACCTAGTGGAAATAATTATCAAGAATGGATCTGGAAATTTGACACAAAAAAAAGATATATTGAAAATAGAAAAACATATTTTAAGGTTATTGCCACTGAACTTGCTTAGTCACGAATAATACTTATTATCAAAGGCTTGATTTTAATTTTTTTGTTTTTTTATTAACTACAAAAAAAAAGTAAAAGAAATATTTATCTTTACGAATCAAAAATGAAAAATATGAAGTATTATTTAGCATTCATTGCAGTATTATTTTGTGTACAAAGCTATGCACAAAGCGATACTTTAAAAGCATCAATAAACCCAGACTCAACACTTGTTGTTGCAGAAAACCAAGAAGCCGAGTTAGCATATAATAATGGCACTGAAAGTTTCAAAAACAAAAAATTTAAAGAAGCTATTGAATTCTTTAATCAAGCAATTCTGTTAAAGCCTGATTTTGCTAAAGCCTATATCAACAGAGGCAGTGTAAGACTTGAAACAAAAGAATATAGCGAGGCTATAAATGATTTCACAATGGCGATAGAAATTAACGACAGTCTTGTTAGTGCTTATTATTTTAGAGGGCAAGCAAAAAACTTTTTAGCACAAAAAGATGGTGCTTTTGAAGACTATACATTAGCTATTGACAAAGGCTATAAAGATGCTAAACCTTATTATTTCAGAGGTGTAATTCAATTTGAAAGAAGCAATTATAAAGAAGCAATAACTGATTTTACATCATGTATTGATTTAGATCCTAATTTTGCTTATGCATATAACGACAGAGGAAGTGCTAATCGTAAAATAGACGATTTGGATAAAGCAATTGAAGATTATACAAAAGCTGTAAAAGTTGATAGCAAGTTTGCCATTGCATATAATAACTTAGGCACAGTTTTAAGAAAAAAAGAAAAAGTAGATGAAGCCATAGCTAATTATACACTTGCAATAAAATTCAAACCAGAATATTACATTGCTTACAACAACCGTGGTAGTGCAAAATACGATAAAAAAGACTACGAAGGAGCTATAAATGATTTTAATAAAGCACTTGAAATAAAAAAGGATTATGCTTATGCAGTTAATAATATAGGAACTATAATGCTTAAGCAGAAGGAATATAAAAAAGCTATAACAGAATTTACTAAGGCAATTGATATGGATAATAATTATGGCTTACCATATTTAAATAGAGGCGTTGCAAAAGAAGAACTTCGTGACTTAGAGGGAGCATGTAAAGATTGGAAAAAAGCCGAAGAACTTGGAGTAAAGGCTACCTCAAATTATACATTTAGCTGTGAATAATAAAGAAATAATGACTATGACAAAATTTATATTATTAGCATTTTTAATTTTGAACTATAATTCAATTATAGGTCAGAATGTTGAATTTGATAAAGATAATTTTCCGAATGATAAAGAAGGACTTAAAGAAGCCTCACGGAATGTAAAAGAAGGTGACAAATTATTTGAAACAGGAGCTGTTGGAAATTTTAAAACTGCTTTAGATTTTTATTTACCAGCAAATAAATTTAATCCCAATAATGCTTTACTAAACTATCGAATTGCTGCTTGCTATTTATATTCAAATTATGAATCAAAAAAATCATTACAATACTTGAAAAAGGCACTAGAGCTGAAAAGTAATGTAGCCGATGATATTTTATATTTATTGTCTCGAAGTCAGCATTTGAATGAAGAATTTGACGATGCTATTAAAAATTATACAAAATATAAAAATCTCCTCGCACCAAAAGATTTACAAGAAAAACGAAAAGATATTGACAAAAAAATTCAAGAATGTAATGAAGGAAAAAAATTAATTTTAGCTCCTATCAGAGTATGGATTGACAATGTTGGAGATGCCGTTAACTCCTCATATCCAGATTACAGTCCTCTTATTTCTGCCGACGAATCTATGATGATTTTTACTTCTCGAAGAGAAAATACAACAGGAGGTGGAAAAGACCAAAACGACCAAAAATACTTTGAAGACATTTATGTTTCATACAAAAATGAAAGTA
>MEND01000241.1 GCA_001768975.1 Bacteroidetes bacterium GWA2_31_9
ACTTTGAATTGTGCAAGAATGAAACCGGAGGTTATTTCCCTTTCAGGTTTAGTAAAAATCCAACACAACCAAAATCCAATAAAGAAACAGATATTGGTGTTTTTGTGATGACACGAAATCAAAAGCCGCTTCCTATTATTGAATTTGAAGCAAAAAGATTTTCAGAATCATCAAATAATAAGGAATACGTCAGTGGTCTAAGAGGTGGAATTGAACGTTTTAAAAGAGGGCATCATTCTTCCCATCTCAAAGCATGTGGTATGTTTGGATATGTTCAAAACCGGACTTCTTCTGATTGGATAGAAAAAGTAAATAACTGGATTAAAGAGTTGTCTGAAAATAATGTTGACCCAACAATTGATTGGACGGACAGTAAAGAATATTTGATTAAAGTAGATTCCTTTCCTTTAGTTGAAAAGCTGAATTCTTCACATTATAGAAAATCGTCAGAGGATATGATTTCACTTTGGCATTATTTGATTGAATTATTAAATCCTTAGTGATATGCCCTCCATTCGTAGCCATACATGCAAGTCTCTCAAAATGACAACACACAACCAAAATCAATTATTCCTAGGCTTCTTCCCCTCTCTCATATTTTGAGAAAAACGCATTGCTTTCATATCTCTGTTCCAGATTACCAAAATGTAATTTCTGAAGAAATAGCTTACCGGATACACCAAAAAGTGAATTAATCTTGAAAATGGAACAAATGCCAAAAATAAAAATGCCGAAACTGTATGAATTTTTATTAACAATGGCATTGTAACAATAACTTTAGTATCTGGCATAAATATAAATAATGATTTTAAATAAGGCACTAAAGAAGAAGCATACCACGCCGAACCCCATCGGTTATAATATGCCACAAGCATTCCAATTACAATTTGAATTACAATGATTAAATAAACAAAAATATCAACTCCTGTTGTAACTGAATATAAACGACTTGTTACGATTCTTCGATACATTAAAATTGTAATTCCAATTAATGCTAGTACTGCAAATGAAAATGCTGCTGACTCAATTATTGTTAACCCGAGTGGTATTGTTGTCATTTTAATAACAAAACTTGGAGCAATAAATCCTATTAAATGACCAGCTAAAACACTTATTATTCCAATATGGAAAAATCTGCTTCCCCAATACAATAGCCTCGTTTCAAAAAACTGACTTGAATGGCTTGTAACTGTATATCCGAAATTTTTAACTCTTATAATACTACCAATTAAAAACATAAATAAAGCTGCATAAGGCAAACCTACATATAAAAATTGCTCTAACATATTTTATAAATTTTAATATTTTCTTTTTAATAAACTATAATCCATACCGCAAGAACTACTTCCGGCACAAGCATTTTCTGTTGGAAATTGAAATGCTTCGTATTGCGAATTTTGGAAATCACTTTCCAATATGTCTTTTAAAATTTCAAGAATTGTTTTGTAAATATTTCCTTCTGTTCTGAAATTTTTAAGCATCTGATTTAATGCAGGGATTAAAATTGAAACTACAATTTCTTCTCTTAATTCGGCATCGTTCATTTTGGGTAGAAGAGTCAGTATATTTGGCAAATGGTCGGCAAATTCGGTTCCGCAATCGTTTCCTGCCTTATCTTGTTCGGCTTTCATATTAAGCAAGAATTGCCCTCGTTTAGTATCTTCTCCAAACAAAACATAGCCAATATCTAAATAGCAAGTTGCATTAACATCAAATGTTTTAATGTAATATTCCTGCAAGTCTGCCTCTCTGTTTAAGCTAAAATGCTGAAATGGCAATTTGAATTTTTCCAAAAGTGAAATATCAGCTTCGAGAAATATTTTATTCAAATTTTCTATTGTTTCAGAATAATCTCCCTGAGGATAATTAAATAATTTTGCTATTAATGAGTATTTTATCATTTTATACATTTAATCAGCGACTGATGGTTGTTTTTTAAAAATTAGAACACTCTTCGCACACCGTTATTAAATCCAAACCCTGCATTTCCTTTATGGTCGTCGGTACTTTGAAGCATTTCAATAGCTTCTTCTCTATGAGCAGCAGGAATAACAAATCGTTCGTCGAACTTAGCTAAAGATGTTAATCTGAAAATATCGTCGGCAACTTCTTTTGATAAACCCGTTTTGTCAAATGCCTCATTAATAATAGCTTCGTCAATGTCGTTAACTGTAACCTGACGGCGATGATAACGAACAGCCATCATTTTTTTCAATATTTCTTTGATTTTATCTTGATTACCCGCCGAAAATAAATTTGCTAAATACTGAATAGGAAGGCGTGAATCTTCAATTTTTCCCCAAAGATTTTTGGTTGTTGTATCGTATAATTCGCCCGATTTATTTCCCATTACCGGAAGCATAGGCGGCACATAAAACAAGCTCGACATTGTTCTAAATTCAGCATGTAAAGGAAGAGCCAGCTTCCACTCTTTAACAAACTTGTAAATTGGCGATTTTTGTGCTGCATCTATTGTAGAATCGCCAATTCCGTTTTCTTTTGCTTCTTTTATTACATTTGCATCGAATGGATTAAGATAGATTTCTAATTGTTTGTCAATTAGCTCATTTTCTGAAGCAGAGGCAATTTCTTTAATCTTGTCAGCATCGTAAAGTAAAACGCCTAAATATCTTATACGCCCTACACATGAGTGCATACAAGCAGGTGCCTGACCAGATTCTAATCGAGGGAAGCAAAGCAAACATTTTTCAGATTTTCCGCTGCTCCAGTTATAATACGTTTTTTTGTAAGGGCAAGCTGTAACACACATTCTCCAGCCTCGGCATTTTTCCTGATTAATTAAAACTACGCCATCTTCGCCACGTTTATAAACTGCACCACTCGGACATGCTGCAACACAAGCCGGATTGAGGCAATGATTACACATTCTGGGAAGATAAGAGAATGTCATTTTTTCGAGCTGAAACATTGCTTCCTGCTCTTCTGCACTTATATTTTTAAAATTTACATCGTTACGAGCATAATCGGGTGTTCCGCTTAAATCGTCGTCCCAATTTGGACCACCTTTTACATCCATTGGCTTACCTGTTACCAAAGAAATAGTTCTTGCTGTAGGCTGGTCTTTTCCTTCGGGGGCTTCAAACAAATGGTCGTAATCATAAGCCCATGGCTCATAATAATCGTTCATTTCGGGCATATTCGGATTATGAAAAAGGTTGGTCATTCCAATCTTTTTTCCTGCACCTCTTAATTCTATTGATTTCCCTTTTTTTACCCATCCGCCTTTATAAATATCCTGATTTTCCCACTTTGTAGGGTAACCTGTTCCGGGTTTAGTTTCAACATTATTCCACCACATATATTCAGCACCTTTGCGGTCTGTCCATATATTTTTACAAGCAACCGAACAAGTATGACATCCGATACATTTATCGAGATGAAAAACCATTGCTATTTGTGAACGTACATCCATTTTATTAATTTGTTAATTTATTTAATAACGTAACGTGACTGTGACACGGTTTTAAACCGTGCCACAGTCACTTATTCTCCAATTAAAATTCAAGTTTCTTCATTTTTTGAACCATAACAAAAGTATCTCTGTTAACTCCTACTGGTCCCCAATAATTGAAATGATAAGTAAATTGAGCATAACCACCTGCCATTAAGTTTGGTTTAAGCCTAACTCTTGTCAAGCTGTTGTGTCCGCCTGAGCGTTTTCCGCCTCTGACTTCAGATTTTGGAGTTGTATAGGTTCTTTCTGTAGCATGATAAATCAAGCAAATACCTTTAGGAATTCTTGCACTAACTATTGCTCTAGTTGAATAAACGCCATAATCATTAAATACTTCGACCCAATCGTTATCGTTAATTCCAAGATTTTTAGCATCAATTTCACTCATCCAGCAAGGACCAATTCCTCGTGATAATGTGTGCATTCTGATATTATCGGTATATGTTGAGTGAATTCCCCATTTTCCGTGAGGAGTTAGCACGTTTAATACCATTGATTTTCCGGTAGCTTGAGAATTTTTTAAATCTCCCAAAATATTTGGCTTTGGAGCTGGTTTATATGTTGGCAAATGTTCTCCAAACTTAATATACATTTCGTGGTCGAGATAAAAATGCTGACGACCTGTTAATGTTCTCCAAGGAACATTTTTTTCAATATTATATGTAAATCCAGCATAAGCCTTTCCGGTTTTCATCGTTCCCGACCAGATTGGCGAATTAATATACCTGCGTGGTTGCGATTTTAAGTCGTCGAAATTTAACTTAACACATTTATTTGGTTCAGACAAATCGGTTAGCTTTAATCCGGTTCGTTTTTCAGCATTTTGATAAGCTCTGTTTGCTAATTCGCCATTTGTTAAAGATGATAAGTGAAGGATTGCGTTTATTGCTTCATCATCTTCTTTTATTGAAGGATAAGTAACTCCATTAATTACCTGTAAATGATTTTTATCTTCAAACATTTGGTCGTAATAATCTGCACAATTAAAGCTGTTTCCGTGTGCTCCAATACCACCACGAACATTGTTGCCAAGTGTAATAAACTTATTGTATATCTGCGTATAATCTCGCTCTACAACAACAATATTGTGCATTGTTTTCCCCGGAATTGGTTCACATTCGCCCAAGCTCCAATCTTGAATGGTTGGTTGAGCAAGCTCTCCTGCAGAATCGTGTGCAATAGGCAGGTTTACAATGTCTTTAACAGGATTTGGCATAATTGTTTTAGCCAATTCTGAAGTTGATTTTGCAATGTTTTTGAAAATATCCCAATCAGATTTTGCTTCCCACGAAGGTTTTACAGCAGCCGACAACGGATGAATAAATGAGTGCATATCGGTACTATTCAAGTCATTTTTCTCGTACCATGATGCGGTTGGAAGAACAATATCAGAATACAGAGCCGATGTATCCATTCTGAAGTTCAAATCAATTATTAAATCTAATTTGCCTTCTGGAGCTTTTTCGTGCCATTTTACATCGTGAATTAAATTTTTTGAAACTTCGTCGGCGATTACATTATTATGAGTTCCAAGATAATGTTTCAGAAAAAATTCATGTCCTTTTGCACTCGACATTAGGGCATTTCCTCGCCAAATATACCAAACTCTAGGGAAATTAATTTCAGCATCGGGGTCGGCAACAGAGTGAATTATTTCTTTATTTTTTAATTTATCAACTAAATAGCTTACTATTTCCTTGTCGTCTTTTGCCCCTTTTTCGATAGCTTCTTGTGCGATATCAAGATTGCTTTTGTTGTACTGTGGATAAAATGGCATCCAGCCGTTACGTACAGCTTTTACAATCATATCAGCCGTATGTTTTTCTGAAAGTTCATTTTTTGGAACTGTGTTATAATCATTATGATTGCCATCGTAACGCCACTGGTCGGAGTTCATATAATGCCAGATTGGTGTTTGTTGCAAGCGTGCAGTTGGTTGCCAATCTTTACCCGACATAATAGTTGACCAAGAATCCATTGGTGCAAGTTTTTCCTGACCAACGTAGTGATTTATTCCTCCTCCATTTTTTCCAATGCAGCCTGTAAGTGCAAGTGCCAATTGTCCGGCTCTGTAAATTAAATTGCAATGATACCAGTGATTGATTCCTGCTCCGATAATAATCATACATTTTCCTTCGGTAGCTTCGGCAGTACGAATCCATTCTTTTGCAAATTGAATTACTGTGGCACTACCAATTCCTGTAAAGCCTTCTTGCCATGCAGGAGTATATGCTGCTTGAGAATCGTCATAGTTTTTTGGATAATCACCTTCAAGTCCTCTGCCAACACCATATTGAGCCATTACAAGGTCATAAACTGTTGTAACAGGAACTTTCCCATCAATTGTTTCGATATATTTTACAGGAACTCCTCTTTGACGTTTATTGTCGAGTCCATATTCGGTAAATTCGACCTGAAAAACTGTATCTTTTTTATCAATTAAAGTTAATAATGGATAATAATCAGTATTGTCTTCGCCATCAATTGTTAAGGTGCTCCAGTTTCCATCTTTGCTGTCCCATCGGTGCCCAACGCTTCCTCTTGGGCAAACTAATCTGCCCGATTCGGCATCAATATTTAAAAATTTCCATTCGCCTTTTTCGGCTGATTTGAATTTTTCAACTCTATTGGCTCTTAATAATTTTCCGGCAGTATATGTATCGCCTTGTTTTTCAAGCTCTACAAGGAATGGGCTGTCGGTATATTTTGTTACATAATCTAAAAAGTATGGCGTTTTTTTGTCAAAGTGGGCTTCTTTTAGAATTATGTGTGTAACTGCTAGCCAAAATGGACCATCTTGTCCGGCATGAACAGGAACCCAATTGTCGGCATATTTTGCAACCATATTAAAATCTGGAGAAAAAACTACAGTTTTTGTTCCATTATGCCTAGCTTCTGCAAAAAAGTGAACATCGGGAGTTCGTGTCATTGCTAAGTTTGCACCCATTACGGCTATATACTTGGCATTAAACCAGTCGGCACTTTCTGCAACATCGGTTTGTTCGCCCCACATTTCAGGAAATGATGGTGGAAGGTCGCAATACCAATCGTAGAAGCTAAGATTTAAACCACCCATTAGTTGTAAGAATCTTGAACCGCCTGCATAACTAAGCATTGACATTGCAGGAATTGGCGAAAATCCGGCTAATCTGTCGGGTCCGTATTTTTTTACAGTATATAAATTAGCGGCAGCAATTAATTCTAAAGCATCGTCCCATTTTACTCTACGTAAACCGCCTTTTCCGCGAGCTTGCTGGTATCTCTGTCGTTTTTCGGGATTTTCCTGTAAGTTTTTCCAAGCAGAATATGCACTTCCGGTTTTCTTTTTTTCTTCTTTAAACATATCCAAAAGTGCTCCACGCATTAATGGATATTTAACTCTAATCGGGCTATATAAATACCACGATGCAGAAATTCCTCTTTGGCAACCACGTGGCTCGTAAGGAGGTAAGTTTTTATCAATTTCGGGATAATCTAAAGCTTGAGTTTCCCAAACAACAATACCATCTTTTACATGAATATTCCAACTGCATCCACCTGTGCAGTTAACTCCATGTGAGCTTCTTACAACTTTATCGTATTGCCAACGACTTCTGTAAAAATCTTCCCATTTGCGGGTTTGTGGTGATATTAAATCTTTTATCCAGCTCATATTAATTTGTTTGTAGTTTGTTGTTCAATTTTCGTTATTCAATTGTTCAAATGTTCTTCTGTTCTATGTTTTAATTTTCCCATGAACTCTTTCTTGCGAATAAGAGATAGTCATAAGTTTGTTTATATTTTAATATTTTCTTTTACTTTTTTTATCGAAAAAAAGTAACAAAAAACACTTCGACTCAGCTCAGTGCATCGCTTTTAATTGCAAGAACTCACTCCGCCTATGGGTTAGCTTCGCTGATTCGCAAAGCGAATTCGCTCAAACAGCTTGCAATTTATAAGGAATTATTATTACGCTTCGCTGTGCTTTAAAATACTGTATATCATTTTTGTAAGTTTTCGTCTTTTATATTGTTTAACTCTTCGTCATTTATCACTCATTTTGTCGAACAATCATATTTTATTGAGTTTATGTTTCTTTAATTTCAGATTTATTTTGAAACCATGTTCTGTCTTTTAATAATTTCGTAATTCACGCTTCTTTTTTTACGTTTATTCCATAAAATAAAAATAAATATTGCACAAATTAGAAATCCTAATGCTCCGGCTGCTATTAAAACCCACTTTTGAACAATTGGACCAGCGGTATTTAATTTATCTTGTTGCTGAAAATATAATTGAATATATGCGGCTTCTTCTTCGGTTACAGGATTATTTAAATATGTTTCCTGCATTGAAGGGAATGGTGGCATTAGAATTATTCCTTTTATTCCGGCATGACCACCTAATCGTGTGAAAGCATTAGTTAAATCTTTAGCAAGTAAGCCACCATGACCGTAGTTATTGTCGGTAACATTATGACAAACTGCACATGAAGCACCTTTATTTACAAATTGTGCGTAACCATTAAATAAATCTTTTCCTTTTTTGATACTTTCATTGCTATTTCCTGTAATTATTGAGTCAACTTTTTTTTGAAGTGCTTCTGCAATAGGGTCAACTTTAACTTCAAGTCCGGCACCACCACCGTCGATAAATTCTATAATTGATTTAATTTCAGCTTGTGATAATGGAAAATCGGGCATTGGAGTTTTAAATTCCTGAAATGTAGCAATTGCTTCTGGGTCGCCTTTATCAATCATTTGTTTTGATGATACAATAAACTTAAAAAGCCAATCTATATTTCGTTTTTCGGTAATGCCCTGCAAATCGGGACCCACAGTTCGCCCTTTTCCAACTGTATGGCACGATGCACATTTTGTTTTAAATAGGTTTGCACCATCTTGTGAACTTAGGTTTTTAATTCCGATAAATACGGTTAAACAAATTGATAAGGCTAATACTTTTTTAATTTTCGATATCATTTTATTCATTCTTTACTAATGTTTATGCTGGTAATTCAAATTCTGTTTTCCAAGTCTCAGATGTAGTTTCAGATGTTACTGAAACTTCCATTAATTTTTTATTTTCTTTTGTGGAATTTATTTTTCTATTTACAATTTTGCCTTTTCCATAATTCAAATCGTTGACAAAGTCGCCTATACGTGGCATAAATGGATAAGTAATTGTTATTTGTTGGTCTTCATCTTCAACCAGATTAATTGCTTCGTTAAACATTATAACTTCAAGCATTTCAACAAATTCGCTTTCGGTAATTTTATTTTTCTCGCTTTTTTCAAGTTCATTAACCCATACATTGAATGAAGAAGTTGTCAATTTAATCAGCTCTTCTCTAATATTGTTGGGGAAAGGACAACGAATATGGTTTTTAGAGCTAAACCAAAAACTAACACCTTCTTTTACAAAGGATTCAATGTTTTTTATATTATTTTCGGTTTCTACGTTCATTTTTTTATTTCTTTTTACATAAAGGGCTAAAGCCCTAAGATTATTTACATTATTTAACTCCACGACCTAAAGGTCATGGCTATTAGAAAAACTAACAGGTTATTTTTTAAAAAATTCATTTTTTTATTTAATAAATAATTTGCTTAACTTTTTAATTCTAAAAATGTTAACAATAACTAAAATGATAAAAAGCCATACAAATAAAATAATTCCATTTGCTACCAACAATAACCAAACTGGTGCTTTATCGCGAGATGCCCAAAGGCTTCTTTCGTCAAAAGCTTCATTGTTTACAACTATTGGTTTTCCCCATTTTTGAACGATTGAGTCGGTTGTTTCTGTAAACATAAAGCTGTCTTCAATTTTTGCATATATAGTTACAACACCCTCTTTATCGCCAATAATACCTGTAGGAAACATTGCCGAAACTTTACCAGATGATCCGGTGTAGTTATAATCGTTTCCAAACCTCATAAGTCCAAATTCTCTTTTAATATAAAAATGAATATCGACATCGGGTTGCATAATATAAGCTGAATCGCCTTTTTCCATTACCATTGCTGTAACTTTTCGCTGATTGCCTTTTCCTGTTCCTGAAAGAATAAGCTTTACATTTTTTGCCGGTGGAACAGAATCTGGGTTTACTAAAATTCTTAAATAATTTATTACAGCCCAAATTTCTTCTTCTTTAAGAATTGACTGAAATGGTGGCATTTGGTCTTTTCCTGTTGCAATTTTATAAAAAATTACACCGTCTTTTTGAAGCTGTAAACTGTCGGCAATAAGGCTGGCACTTTTCATTAAGCCCATTCCATCGGCTTTTTTACCATGGCAAGACTGACACATTTTATTGAAAATACTTTTTCCAACAGTTAAGCTTTTTGGTGTAATTTCAACATTATTAATTTTTTGAGAAGCGTCTGCCGGAATAGTCCACTGAGCCTGAGATTTAAGAACTATTACTATTATGAATATTAAAAATAATATTAATTTCATCTTTTTATAAGTTTATTAGACGCTGATTTAAACTGATATTTATAATATCTTTTGCCACAGAGTTCACTAATTATCACAGATTTGTTTCACAGATTTTTTTTTAAAATTAACATCGAAGAAACAACCTTTGGTTGTTTCTAATCTGTGAACATAGCGAAGCGACTCACGAATGCCTTTAAAAATATGCGATTTATGAGTAAAATTTGTGTAATCTGTGGCATTCATTCTTATATTATTTTATATTTTTTTAAATCTATTTGTTTAAAATATCGTTATCAATTCCTTCTTCGTGAGCCACTTCCCAAATAGGTATAATCGGGAAAATTTTTACGAATACTGAAATTATCAATAAAACTCCGGCAATTGAACCCAATGTAATAGTCCATTCTTCGAATGACGGAACATAATGATGATAAGATTCAGGATAATTCTGAACCGGCAAAAATGGATGTAATAAAGTCGGGGTAACAATTAAATATCTTTTGAAAAATGCTCCGATAACAACAATTACAGCTATTATCATCATTGGCTTTGGTTTACGAAATTTCTTAAAAAGAAGCAATATTATCGGGATTATCATTCCCAGTATTTGAACCATCCAAAACATCATCGAAAATTCACCCGAAAATAATCCTTTAATATGGCTAGACTCGGCAGTTTTCATTTTATAAAAAGGGACCATAAATTCATTTACATTGAAATACAGATATATCAATGAAGTTAGAACCAATAGTTTTCCCATCATATTAAAGTGATAGTCCGTCAAATAGCATTGATAATTATACTTTACTCTGAAAATGTACATTGCAACTACCACTGCTGCTGCACCAACCATAAACGCTCCAGCAATAAAATATGGACCAAAAATAGTACTATCCCAACCTGGACGTAACGTAGAAGCAAATAGCCATGATGTAACTGTGTGAATTGCAAAGGCAACAGGAATTATCAAAACCATTAAAATATTAATAGATTTTTTTAAAATCTTATATTGTTCATCAGTTCCCTGCCAGCCAAGTGATAAAATTCTGTACAATTCTGATTGCCATTTTGGAACATCTGTTTTATATTTTCTTAATAATGCCAAATCAGGAATTAATGGGAGATACAACAATAATAAACTAATTACCAGATATGTATTGACAACAATTATATCCCAAACAATTGGAGATTGTAAACGACCATACATAAATATATTTAGTAATCTTTCAGGTCGTCCCATGTCAACAACTATAATAATAAGTGCAAAAATCACTGCTGCAACGGCAATAATTTCAGATATTCTGGTAAGCGAAGTTGCCCATTTGATTTTGTTTAATTTTAATATTGCTGTTATTAATGAGCCAACAAGACTAACTGCAACTAAAAAAACAAAGTTTGAAATATAAATTCCCCACGAAGCAATATCTCTCATAGCAGTTACACTTAACCCTTCCTGTATTTGCTTAATATACATTGCTAATGCTGCAATTGCCAGAATGCTTAAAAATGCAATCCATATTTTGAATCCAATTCCAGACTTGCCCATTGGCTGAACAAGATGATTAACAATTTCTTTTAATCGTTCCGTTTTGTTTTCTTCAACTTTATTTATAGAAACCGACATTATATATTATAATTAACTTTTACTACTTTCGTCAACAGGAATAAGTGTTCTGTCTTTTGGTGGAAGATAATATACCGAAGGAGCTGTACCCAAATCCTCCATTAATCTGTATCCTGCATTTTCTGCCAATAGTTTTGATAATACAACGGTTTCGCCTGAAGTTCCATTTGTAACAGAATCTTCGTAAATATTTCCGAAATAATAAACACTATTTGGACATGCGGAAACACAGTAAGGAAGTTTTCCTTCTCTCAGGCAATCGGCACTAAATGTGCATTTTGTAACTGTACCTTTTCGTTGAGGAACATTTTTTTCTATATCATAAGGAACATCCGCATAAAGCTCTGCATCTTTTGGTTCGTACCAGTTAAAAGACCTTGCTGAATAAGGACAAGCTGCGATACAGAAACGGCATCCAATGCAACGTTCATTATCAATTAACACAATTCCATCTTTTCTTTTAAATGTTGCTTCAACCGGGCAAACCTTAACACAAGGCGGATTGTCGCAATGCTGACAATGTTTTGGCATATAATAAGATGCTGTATGCTCATTATCTTTCATCAATAATACATTCAAATGATGTTGCTCAGGACGTAGCTGATGAACACTTTGGCAAGTATCCATGCACTTTCTTGCATTTTTACATTTTGATAAATCAACTACCAACGCAAATTTTTTACCTTCTAATCCTTCTCTGCCTTGTTTTTGTAAATAATCGGTAGTTTCGTCAATAGCAATAGGCGTAACGCTTGATGCGTCAACCTCAACAAGTTGATGATTCTGATTTAAAACTTTGATTTTTTTTCCGGTAACAGTAGCCTTATCATTATTACATGAAGATAATATTGACTGACCAACAAAAGCACTCATTCCCACCAAACCAAGTTTTTGAAGGAATTCTCTGCGAGAGTTTTTCTTTTTATTTTCAGAATTTTTGTTTTCCATCGAACAATTTCTATTAAAAAGCGGATAAAGATATATATATGGTATTTAATTACCTAATTAACGGAATAAATTTTTATCAAAATTATTACGTTTGCTGTAACTACGTGTATTCCAGACATTCTGTTTAATAACATATTAATTTTTGTTGCAAAATTTGATTAACTAGCATACTTTCGTATCGGTAATTAAGTATTTCAATATCTAATTTACCTTTTTAAAGAAACTTATTAATTAACAACCTAAATTTTATTTATTATGACAACAAAAACTAAAAAAAGAGGATTAATCTGGTTAGCTGGATTGTCGTTGATTACTTTTTTCTTTTTTGCATTTACAGCAGAAAATCAAAGAAGTATTTCTAAAGTTGCCTCACAACTTCCTTCAAACGACGAGAATGCAGCATGTATTCAATGCCATGGAAAAACAGGAAACGGAAAATCTATTGTAGAACAATGGAGTGGAAGTACACATGCCAAACAAGGTATTTCTTGTCTTGATTGCCATAAAGCAGAAACAGCAGATGCTGACGCATTCGAACATCACGGAAAAACAATTGCTACTATTGTAACTCCAAAAGATTGTTCAAATTGTCACGAAAAAGAAGCAAATGAATTTACTAAAAGCCATCATGCAGATGCCGGAATGATTATGGGCTCGCTTGATAATGTATTAGCAGAAGTTGTTGAAGGTCATAAATCATATAATAATGGTGCAAATCCGGCAGCTGCAAGTGGTTGTTGGCAATGTCACGGTTCTAAAGTTGAAGTTTTGAAAGACGAAAAAGGAAATACAAAAAAGGATGAAAATGGAGTTGTAATGCTTGATCCAAAAACATGGCCCAATACAGGAATTGGAAGAGTTAATTTAGATGGCTCAAAAGGTTCTTGTGCTGCTTGTCATAATCGTCATAGTTTTTCAGTAGAACAAGCTCGTCAGCCTGAAAATTGTGGAAAATGCCATTTAGGACCAGACCATCCACAACAAGAAATTTACAACGAATCAAAACACGGAATAAATTATCATGCTCATAAAGATAAAATGAATCTAACTTCTGACAAATGGGTTGCCGGTATTGATTATACAGCAGCTCCTACTTGTGCAACTTGCCACATGAGTGCAACTCCTGATATGCCAATAACTCATGATATTGGTTCAAGAATTAGCTGGACTTTACGTCCTCCTGTTTCACAAAAAATTGATGCTGCACAATTAGCAAAATTTGAAAAAACAGGAAAACCAGTACCTACTGAATTTTTAACTTGGGAGAAAAGACGTTCGGGAATGCAGAATGTTTGTAATCAATGTCATACTAAAAATTACGTTGAAAATTTCTATTCTCAATACGACAATGCTGTAAATTTATATAACGATAAATATGGTAGCCCAGCAACTAAAATTTATAAGATGTTAAAATCGGAAAACTTACTAACTGAGGTTGATTTCGATGAGCAAATTGAATGGACATATTTCTATTTATGGCATCACGAAGGTCGTAGAGCAAGAATGGGAGTTTCAATGATGGGCCCTGATTATACGCAATGGCATGGCTTCTACGATTTGGCTGAAAATTTCTATACCAAATTTGTTCCAGAAGTAAAAGAGGTAATCGAAAAAGCTAAAGCTAATGGCAAAAAAGAATCTGCCGAAAAAGTTGAAAAAGCATTAGAAGAAGTAATTAATAGCGATTTACACAAATGGTCAACCGGAAAAATTGATCCAGAAGAAGCCAAAAGACGTAAAGAAGAAGCTAAAACTTTTAGAGAGAGATATGAACACTAATAATTAGAGTGTGTTTATAAAGTCGAGAGTTTTAGACAGAATGTTCGAATTCGAGGTTTCGATGAGCTGAAAATCAGGAGTGTACTAAAGTACATGACTGATTTGAAGGTCGAGAATAACGATGAAATCGGACATTATGGACAAACTCTAATTAGTGTTTCTTAGAGGCATTAATTAGTGGAAACACTAAATCTCTGGCTATAATTTCTTTTCAAAATAATTTCTTAGTTTCACAGGAGTGTAATATGTCATACAATATTAGCATATTACGCTCCTAAAGCTATAATTTTTATTATCCTGCACATGTAATAAAATAATGCATTATAAAAGTCCCATGGACGAAATATATGTCGTACCCGAAGTAAATTCGGGACGACTTGTACCGATTTATCGGCAGGCTCTACGGAATATTTAAAAACGGTTGTTTATCATTTTCTACCAATATTCCATATCTACGGCACTAAAAACAAAAGGTAAAAAAATGCTACAATTAATCCCATTTTAAGTACAATTTATTTTTCTGTAAACAGTAATTTTTTTAATAAGAAGTAGTAACTTCTTGCCTATTTGGCAATAAAAAAGCACTAGCTACAATTCAGTATTTCCTATATTGAATATACATGATACAATTTGTTTCTGTATGAACAAAAGCAAGACATTTTTAAGAAACGTGGACATATTCCTAAAAAAACGCCCTCAATTGCACTCCTCCTGTATGAACAATTTTTTCGGCTCCCGGTTTTCTTGCATTATAATTTAAGTTTAACTGTAAAGATTCAGTCAAGTTTCGTTGAAATATTATTGACCATGTATAATTATTTCCGGGCAATAGTCCTTCAAGCATTTCGTAACCTACTGAGGAGTTTGGACTGTCGTTGAAATCAATATTTATATAATTGAAGGTTGCCGTGAGGTTTCCCTTTTGCGGCGTGCTAAATTTGAATTCAACTCCTGCATTGTGGTTCAAGGCTTTTTGAATGCCAACGGTATTTACCTTTTCGGAATATTGATATGTTAATGCTGTTCGGAAAAACTGACCGGGTTGAATACTAACAGTTGCTTCGTTAGAAATTATGTCAATTTTGTAATTTTTTGAAGAAAAATATTCCGAGCTATAAATTTTATTTCCCTTTTGAATATAATCTTCGATAGTAAAATTCTGATTTATATTCCATCTAGCCTTTATGCCGTTTGTAAATATTGTACGTAAATCGAAACCATTTACCAGCAACATTTTGTTTTTGCTTCCTTGTGTAATAAAATCGACTCCCCAAACAGTTCCTGAACGGTTAAACGAAAAAGTGTTGCGAGCTGAGGAATTTAAACTAACCAAAGTTGTATCTGTTGTATTATCACGAAGGCTCTCTAAATCAAAAGTATTCAGGACATTAAGAATATTGTCGTTTGTAGTTTTTCGATTAATTCGGAATGCTGCTTGATCTGAAAATTTTGCTAAAAATTTGCGAATTCCTGTTTTGTTAAACCAAATTCGTTGAGGATAAATATTAATAATGTGATTATATTGATTCAGATAAGTTTTTATGTATTCGTTAGTTGGCGTAAAAATTCTAATATAATTTGCTTGATCCTGAAATGCTGCAACCTCGAACTCGTCTAATTCTTTTATATTATTTGCGTTGTAATCTGTCCAAGCATAAACTCCTTGTCCTTGTGCAACTTCGATGTACGAAAATTCTCTTTTCAGTTCAAGTCCTGTTCCGATTTCATAAAAAATTGACGATGTAATTGCTCCTTTAAAAAATTTCATTGAATATTCGGTCCTTGCTGTTAGATTATTTTCTGGTGGAAGATTCAAGTTGTCGATATTTGAATAATTCAACAGTCGATAATTAATTGTGGTTTTTAATATATGATTTTGATTTTTCGACAACATTCCTCCAATTGCAAAATTTTGAGCTTTTGAATATTCCGAAAACGTATTTTGAGTTGGTTTGAAATCGGTTCTTATGTCGTAATTTGCAAAAAATGAGTTCTTTAATGTGTCGTTTGATTTTATAAAAGCTTCAATTTTATTAAACGAAAAGCTATTCAATAAAAGACTATCTGAATTGTCTAAATTCCATTTGTTTATTTCTTGCTCCTCGCCAACTCCCAATACAATATTTTTTATGTTTTTTGAAAAAACGGCTTTATGTCGCAAAAATTCAGTGTTGCTGTTTATTCCGTTACTATTAAGATAGCTTCCGTTGGCATTAAAATTAAATCCTTTGAATGAGAAGTCGGTTTTGAGGTTGTTTTTTATTCCGTTGTATGTATTTTCGCTATTGAAAATGTCGAAATCGTAGCGAGTAAATATTTTGTTTTTTAGATTATAAAAAAAGTAATAATTCAAATTATGTTCATTGCTTTTACGGATATAATTTCCTAAATTCCAATCTCTTGAAAACTCTACCGAACGATATGCTTCAACTTCCGAGAAGTAATCGGATGTAAATTCGTAAGTTATAGCACTAATAATGGATTTTTTTGTTGTATCGTTAACGTTAAATTTATTTATCAAGCTTAACTTAAAAGCAATTCCTGTATTATCTTTCGAATCTTTATCAGAAAAAGTATTAATATCGTTATTAGATATAGCAGTTTCAAATTGAGCTTTCAAGGTTTTAGAAATTTGAGTGTTGCTACCAAACGAAATCATTTGCTTTTTCTTTGGTGTAATAAGCAAAACAATGGGTTCAAAACTTCCCTGCGGAATGCCGTTTAAGGGTTCAATCCATTTATAAATTTTGCCATTTACGGAGCTTTGAATTTGAACATAATTTCCTCTATTTGTTCCAACAAACGAAAAACCTAATCGATACTTCGCACTATCAGGACTGACCGAATAAACGTAAATATCTTTATAAGTAGTGCTATTAATTATTGTGTCGGTTTTTTTATACAAAACTTGACTATTGCTAAAATCAACAGTATCAATATTTGGTACAAAAGCCTGATTTACACTATCGCCAATGCTCGAAAGTAATTGTTTTTGAGAATCGGATAAATCTTGCTGAAACGATTGATTTTTATTATCGTTTTCGGAAAAAATATTCAACCACATCTTGGTCAGTTTCGATTCAAAAACATTGGAATTTAAAACCATAAAACGAGCATAACTCTTTTCGGAATATTCAAATTCAACTACAATTCTTTTGTCTTTTGTGATAATTTGCTTTGGTGTAAAAGTAATTTCACCTGAATTATAATCAATTACATAATCGTTATCCTGACCGCGAGTAATAAGCTTTCCATCAATATAAATTCGTTCAGAACCCGAAAGAACAATAATATATGTTTCGTTTTCGCAACCTTTTAATTTGTATGGACCTTGATTTCCTTCAGTTCCATTGAACTGAGCTCTACAATATTTACCTTTTGAAACAGAGCCACTTACCGACGATTTAAAAGTATATTTCTTTGGTTTTTCTGAGATGGTTGAAAATGTTCCTCCCTGCACTTTCCTATTTAAACTTAAAAAATATCCATCTGGTTTAGTAACCTCAAAATCACCAACTGTAAGCCTTTTTTTTTCGTTAAAAAGGGTGATAAAAACCTTGTCGAACTCCTGAATTTGCTGAGTATTACCATCGGGCTGAATTGGAATATTGTTATCGGAAATTGCTGCAATAATATTAATATCTGGAGATAATTTTCCAGCTAGTTGAAGATTCAGATTTGAATTAACAATCACATCTTGATTATTTCCAAACGAAATACCACGTGAAATGCTTCCTCTTTTTTCAAGCCCATCTCTTTCTGACAAAGTTGTATAATTATCTGTTACAAAATTTGGGATATATAGCTTATTTTCAGCCTTAGAAGCGTAGTCTTCGTATTTTTTGTGATAATATGGAGTTGTAAAATTGTAAGGAAATTTTCGATAAACAATTTTCAGCTTCTGATTACTGAAGTTATTGTTTAGAAATTTTATTGTAGCATTCTCATTGTCTATAATGTATTCGATAGATGGAATAAGTTTTCCATTTGAATCGTAAAGAATTACTGAGCCCGGAATTATTAGTACAGAATCAAGCTTAATTAAACTGTCATTTACTAGCATTTCTTTCTCGTTCAGAGTTGTATTGACCTGAGCAAAAGTTGCATTGCTAGTAAAAAAAGTTAATGCAAAAAATATGATTTTAAGTATTTTCAAATAAATTTAATTCATGTTCTAAACGAAGATAAAATTAAATTATTTATTCCAATAAGCAGATATGTTGAATATTAATATTATTGGCTCAATGTTAAATATAGTAGGTAGTTAAATTTGGTAATTCGATATAATTAGTGATTTGTTAAGAATTAGTGTTGAATACCTTATTTTTTTATTTTAACCCTTAGTAGTCAAAATTGTTATGTGTATTTAACCTTATTATTCATATATAATTAGCTGTTTGATAAGGCAATAAGGTAATTGATTTTTTATATTTGCTATTAAGTTTAAAAAATGGCAAATTATCAATTTTAATTTTAACCACTAAAAACAACATTGAGCCATATTCTTTTAGATTACAATTAAAAAAAACATATAAAAGCCTTAATGTCAGCCTAAAACAAAATTGTTTTAAAAATAACTAAAAAAATAGTTGCATAACTAAAAAAATAGTTATATAATTGTACAATTAAAAACTAAAAACATAGTTATATAACTAAGACAATAGTTTTAATCTTATAAAAATTATAAAATGAAAGAATTAACTCAAGCCGAAGAACAAATTATGCAAGTTCTCTGGAACATCAAAAAGGGGTTTGTGAAAGATGTAATCGAACTGCTTCCAGAGCCTAAACCAGCTTACAATACTGTTTCTACAATAATCAGAATTCTCGAAAAAAAAGAATTTGTTGCTCATACTGCTTACGGAAAAACACACGAATATTTTCCAATTGTAGAAAAAGAAACCTACACAAGAGATTTTATGAAAGGCATTGTTAAAAATTATTTTAGCAATTCGTTCAAACAAATGGTTTCGTTTTTTGCAAACGACAGCAAAATTTCATTAAAAGAAATTGAAGAAATAAAAGCCATGATGGAAAAAGAACAAACCCAATAATAAATAAAACTATGGAAGCAATATTAATTTTTTTAAGCAAATCTATAATCAGTGTATCATTACTTTATTTGATTTATTGGTTCTTTTTGCGAAAAGACACTAATTTCAGGTTAAACAGATTTTATCTTATTGCCTCTGTTTTTGTGTCGTTTATTATTCCATTCTTGAGTATTAATCTGAATACATCTTCAAGCAATAGTAATGTTTCAATATTGCTTGATACATTAACAGTTACAACTAGAAAAATAAATTCGGTTTATTCGAGCTATTCCAGCTTAACAAACATTTTGTTAGCAATTTACTTGACTGGTGTTTTTATCTTTCTTTGCAGATTTTTGTTTAATCTTTTTCAACTATACAGAATTATTAAACGCTACAATGTATCAAACAGAGAAGGCTTTAATATAGTTTTTACAGATGCTCGCATTGCTCCATTTTCGTTTTTCAAATGGATATTTATTGATAACAGTATTCGCACCGATGATGCTGAACGAATTTTAAAACACGAGCTTATACACGTTCGTCAGAAACACTCTATAGATGTGATTATTATGGAACTTTTAATTGTTTTTCAATGGTTCAATCCAATAGCATGGATTTATCGACATTCGATTACAGAAGTTCACGAATTTTTAGCCGATGAAGGTGCTGTAAAAAAAGGAATCGAAATACATATGTATCAGCAACTGTTGCTCTCAATGGCCATGGGAGTATGCACGAGCGAACTTTCAAATAACTTTAATTATTCACTAATAAAAAAACGAATTTTTATGATGACAAGAAAAAAATCTGGCAAATACACATCTCTAAAAGGATTTGTTGCCATACCGGTATTGGCATTAACAATTATTATTTTTGCATGCAACAAAGAAAATGTTGCCGAAAGCAATATTGCTATGCCTGATAAAAATGCAAAAGCATTAACAGAACAAAAAACGCTTAACGATTCTAACACAAAAGAAGAGTTCAAGGAAATTGGTAAACAACCTGAGTTTAAAGGCGGTCAAGAAGCAATGATTAAATATTTAATGAATGAAGTTAAATATCCAGTTAAAGCTAAAAATCAAGGAATTCAGGGAAAAGTTTTCGTAAGCTTTGATGTTACAGAAACAGGAAAAGTT
>MEND01000242.1:0-919 GCA_001768975.1 Bacteroidetes bacterium GWA2_31_9
GGAAATACCTTTGAAAATAAAATAATATATGAGTAAATCGGACATTTTGGACAAACTCTAATTAGTTTAAAATTATCTGAATAATTGAATATTCCCTTGTAATTTATAAACTTCACCAAGAACAGAGGTAGCTTCAATTATATAAAAATATACCCCTTCTGGCACATCAACTCCGGCAGTAGTTTTTCCAGTCCAGTAAACCTTAGGAGCAGTTTCTGTAAATAATAAAACTCCCCAGCGATTAAATATATCTATCTTGAATTGCTCAATTCCACTATGATGTAGGTAAAACACATCATTTTCTCCGTCACCATTTGGCGAGAATACGTTAGGAACTTCTAAGCCATCTCTAATAGTAATTGTTGTTAAAAATGAATCAATACATCCATAATTATCAATAATTTTAAGCATTACTTCATAAAGACCGGCTTCTTCAAATTTGTATTTAAGTAAACCAATAGTATCTGTAAATGTTTTTTCATCAATATTCCATGTGTATGATATTATTGGAATTGAGTCTGTAGATGTACTTATAAAATTGATTGGAGTTATAGAAAGTACATTATTTGTATCTGTATAATAATCAGCATTTATTGTAATATTCGTAAGCAAATCAACATTTGCAGAATCGGTAATAATACAACCTAAAGCATCAGTAATTGTAACTGAATATTTTCCTGTATCAAGATTCATTATAGCATACGAGTAAGCTCCTGTATTCCATGAGTAAGAGAAAGGAGAAGTTCCATCTGGAGCAACCGAAACAATACCAGATTTATCTTTACACATTATGTCTTTTTTTGTAATATTACTTAAATAAGAATTGAAATCTCTTCCAATTATTACTGAGTCAATTTTGATACAGCCATTAGCATCGGTTATTGTTAAATAATAAGTTCCTTGAGATAAGTTAGTTGCA
>MEND01000242.1:950-14849 GCA_001768975.1 Bacteroidetes bacterium GWA2_31_9
GAACGATAACCTTGCCTCCACCTAAACATCCAATTGAATCAGTAACAGTAACAAAGTATTCTCCTGATATTAGATTATTTATTGTTGCTGAAACTCCATCATTAGACCACAAATAAGAAAATGGTGGTTTAGTTCCATTTGGAATAACTGTTGCTGTTCCTGATGGCGAAGTACATAATGCTGCTGAAGAGTCAAATGAAACAGGAACAAAAGGAAAATCAACAACTATTGGGTTATCAAGTTTTGCACTTCCTTTACAATCATTATTATCTTCAAAAATTACAATAGGATCATAAGTTCCTGATATTAAATACACATGTTCAATAAAATCTACATAATTTTCACTTGATGATTGATCTCCAAAATCCCAAAAATATTTTACTGCATTATCGGTTACTGCATGAAATGTGAAAACAGGTGTACATGTACTAGTGTCAATATCGTACATTAAACTTCCTGTTGGTCCTTGAACTTTAATGAGAGAGTCGATTTTTAAAGTGTCCTTACATCCATAATTATTTCCAACAATTAATTGAACATCATAAATTCCAGACTCAGTGTAAGTATTATATGGATCGTCAATTGTGTCAATAAGTGGAGCATTATTACCAAAATCCCATAACCATGATGTTAATGTTCCTAAAGTCGTTTTTGTTGAATCTGTAAAATGAACAAAGAAATCAGGACATGTTGCTACAGTTCCATCAGCATAAAATCCTGCTTTAATATCAGAAATTGTTATGGATTTAGTAATTGTACTATCGCATCCGTTTCTATCTGTAACTTTTAATGAAATAGTAAAGCTTACAGCTGTGTCAGCATTTGTTGAGAATGAATGACTTGGATTAGCTAAAGTAGAAATAGGGGAGTTATCTCCAAAATTCCATTCATACATTAATGTATCTCCTGTGGCTCCCGGTGTTGATGTGGAAGTGCTTGCAAACGAAATACTTTGATTGTTACATGCAATTGTATCAAAAGTGAAACTTGGATATGGAAAAGTTGCTATAATGTAGCTGTTATGAGTATATGTTCCAACACAGTTGTTTGTGTCTGTTATTGTCAGGCTAATATTGTAAGTACCACGAGGTGAAAATGTATGAATTGCATTTGTATCAGTTGATGAAGTATTATCTCCAAATGTCCAATTCCAAGATTTAGTAGGAACAATAAAATTAGTTGTATCAGTAAAATTGACAGATAAAGGAACACAACCAGTAACAACATCAGCAATAAATCCGGGAGAAGGCAAATCTTTAACTTCTATTAATGAGTCAATATTTAAAGAATCTTTACAACCAAGCTGGTCAGTAATTTCTAAATTAACATTGTAGAATCCGTAGTTTAAATAAGTATTAGTGGAGGTAGTTATAGTTGTGTCAAAAGTATTGCCATCACCATAAGTCCAATCCCACAAAGTTATTGAGGTATTTGTCCAAGAATCGTCACTAAAAACACAAGTGAAAGGCATACAGCCTTTAGTCGTATCTGGATGAAAATTAACATGAATATCAGAAATTTTTATTGTTTTTGTTATTGAATCAAAACATCCAAAAGTTGAATTTCCAACAACTAATTTAATATCATAAAATCCTTGAGTTGAAAAAGTAACATCGTTAGGCGTTTGTCCTGAGAATGTACTTATTGTGTCAAAATGCCACTCCCAAGAATCTGCTAATACAGACTCATCGAAAAATGAAACAACCAATGGAGTATCACATGCTACAAGTGTTGATGGTGTAAATCGTGCAATTGGTGGATAAACCTGAGCAACTGAATCTTTTGAAAATGTGTCATAACAGCCATGAAAACCAACTATTAGCGAAACATCAAAATAACCAGTATCAGCATAAGTGTGAGTTGGATTTTGTTCAGTAGATGTTCCTCCATCTCCAAAATCCCATAACCACTCATCACCTACCGAATCAGATAAATCTGTAAATGGTAAAATAAATTTATAACAGCCTGAACTGTCAGTTGGTGAAAATAATACATTTTTATGATCTCCAACAAAAATTGTGTCTGAAAGTAATACAGAATCTCTACAGCCTTTAATATTTTCGATAATTAAATTAACTGAAAATACTCCCGTATCAGCAAAAATATGAGTTGGGTCGAGTTGGTCAATAATTGGAGTCCCATCTCCAAAATCCCAATACCAATGTGTAATATCTTCAACAGAAGTAGATGAATCAATAAAGGTAACAAACAACGGTTTACAACCTTGTAAGCTATCAAATCCGAATTTTGCGTGAGGTAAATTAATTTTAATATAATTTGTCTTAGTTAGTGATGCTGAACAATTGTTTGAATCAACAACTGTTAACGATACACTATAGTCAAGGCTGTCATTATATGTAATAATAGGATTTTGCTCAGTACTACTTGATGGAACTCCTCCTGAAAATGTCCACAACCATGTTTCAACAGAATCTCCCGAAGTTGAAAAATTTGCATCAAAAGGAATACTGCAAGCAGTACTATCTAATGCTATAAAATTTAATAATGGTTTTGGATAAACTACAATGTTAAATGATTTTATAATAGTATCTGAACAGTTGGTGTTTCCAACAATCAATGTAACAATGTAAGTTCCAGTTGTGTCAAATGTATGTGCTGGATTTTGAGTTGTTGCACTTGTTCCATCACCAAAATTCCATTTCCAAGTTGTAGAACCTGTTGTAAGATTTGTGAAATGAGCTGAAAAAGGTTTGCAACCAGCTGTTGTATCAATTTTGAAATCACCAATAAATGAATTGATTGTAACATTTTTTACAATTGAATCGGTACATCCTGCTCCACTCACAACTAAACTTATTGGATATGTTCCAAAATTAGGATAAGTATGTGGCATTGGAGAATAAATATTGCTTGTAGAATTATCACCAAAGTACCAATTATATGTAAGTGTTGTATCGCTGGTAGCATTTGTAAGAGCAACAGTATGAGGCGTGTCGCAACCAAAAGGCTTGTCAATGCTAAATGATGCATTAATATTATTTTCAATGACATTAATTTTATTAGCTGATGTTTTGTTTGAAGTACATCCGTGATAATCGGTTAAAAATAATGAAACAGAAAAGTTTCCTGGATTTGAGTAAGTGTGTGGTGATGGACTGTAATCAGTCGAAGATTGTGCATCGCCAAATGTCCAAACAGTTGATGATAATGTAGTATCTCCAAGAGCTGAAAGATTAGTAAAATTAACAGTTAAAGGGTTGCAACCTTGTGTTTTATCTTGTGTGAAATTAGCAACAGGAGCTTTATAATATTTAATATAAGCAATTTTTATTAAAGTGTCAGATGTTGTTAAATTAGAGCATATTAGAGTAACAGTATAAATCCCGGGTGTTTGATATGTGTGCGTAGGATCTGGTGAAGTAGAAGTAACCCCATCACCAAAATTCCACATATAGGTTAAATTTGAACCGACAGATTGATTTGTAAATATTACAGCAAGTGGTGAGCTAGAACATCCTTCTGTTTTGTTTGCAGTAAAAGCGGCTGTTTGTGCAAATATGCTAAAATTAACTAGCAGAATTAATAGTATTGTCGAAAAAAAACTGATGTATTTCTGCATCATATATAATTAGTGTCTATCTATAAAGTTAAGAGTTTAAGTCAGAATGTTCGAGTTCGAGGTTTCGATGAGCTGAAAATCAGGAGTGTATTGAAGTACATGACTGATTTGAAGATCGAGAATAACTAAGAAATCGGACATTATGGACAAACTCTAATTTAAATAAAAAGCAAATATAATTATTATCCTTTATTGGCATTGCTTTTTTCAGACATTTCTACGTCAGTTATTGATATATGTTGCAATATTTTAGACAAAACATGCTATTTTAATTGTTAATAAGTACTTGTTTATTCTTTTAAAAGTTAATAAAATCCATAATTGTATAATTTTTAGATAATTGTTGAAAAATAAAGGATGAAAATTTCAAAAAGGAAGTATTAATTTTGAATTAAAAACAAGGTTACAAAAATTATTGTAATTTTAGCCTTTAATTTTTTTTGTGAAAACAATTCGGTTTTATTTTATATTCATAATAATTATTGCTTTTACCAATATTTCTAAGTCGCAATTTTACAATGGCTTACAAATGGATTTTGGCAAAAGCAGAGTTCAGTACGAAAATAACTACTGGCAATATTTTCGTTTTCAAAAATTTGATACTTATTTTTATGTTGGAGGAAAGGAACTTGCTGCTTATACTGGCGAGTTTGCATCAACAAAAATTCCTGAGATGGAAAGCTTTTTTGATTATAAGCTTGACGCTCGTATTATATTTATAATTTACAATAAATTATCAGATTTTAGGCAAAGCAATTTTGGCTTGGCATCTGGAAATAATGAGTATAATATTGGAGGAGTAACTAAAATAATTGATAATAAAGTATTTCTATATTTTGAAGGCGATTTCAAAAAGTTTGAAAAGCAAATTTCTGCTGCAGTTGCCGAAGTTCTTTTAACTCAAATGATTTATGGAACAGATTTTAAAAATAAATTGGCAAATTCTACACTTATGTCTTTGCCTGATTGGTTTGTAAAA
Source organism: Bacteroidetes bacterium GWA2_31_9 (assembly GCA_001768975.1). Lineage (GTDB taxonomy): Bacteria > Bacteroidota > Bacteroidia > Bacteroidales > GWF2-33-38 > GWA2-31-9. Next base: position 5,510 of record MEND01000242.1, read on the forward strand.
GGATTGATTTCTTATGCTTCTGAAAATTGGAGTGTTGAAATTGAAAATAAAGTAAAAGATGGAATTTTAAGTGGAAGATACGAAAAATTTAATCATTTAACAGGTGAAGATGCCTTATATGCGGGTCATTCTATATGGAACTACATTGCAAATAATTATGGAAAATCAGTTATTCCCAATATTTTATATTTAACTCGTATTAATAAAAATGTAGAAAATGGTTTTTTGTATGTACTAGGAACTACATTAAAATATTTATCTTTCGATTGGCTTAATTATTACGATTCAATGTATTATGAAAGTCAGAAACAACAATTTAGTTACGATTCTGGACTATTAAAAAAAGTAAAAAAATCAAGAGTTTATTCTCAAGCAAAAATTAGCCCCGATAATAAAACAATTGCCTATGTAACAAATGAATATGGGAAATATAAGCTATTTTTATATAATACAGAATCTGGAAAACGAAAAAAAATCCTTAGGCGTGAGCATAAACTCGATCAGATTACAGATTATTCATATCCAATAATTGCTTGGCATCCAAGAGGTGAAGTTTTATCAGCAATTATAGAGTCAAAAGGCGAATTGAAATTGATGAGTTATAGTATTTCTGACGAGCGTTTTGAAACTAAATTTATGCCTTATTTTGAAAAAATACTTGATTTTTCGTATTCTGATGATGGTTTGAAAATGGTTTTTAGTGCTGTTCAAAATGGGAAAACTGATATTTTCGTTTATAATGTTCCATCAAATACCAATGAGCAAATTACAAATGATTATTTCGACGATTTTAATCCACGATTTATAGATAATTCAAAATCTATCATATTTTCTTCAAATCGCCTATCAGATACTTTATCAGTTTTAAAAAAGTTTGAAAAAAAATCTGATACTTATGATTTGTTTATTTACGATTATGCAAATAAAAACAATTCTTTAACAAGACTTACTAATACTCCTTATGATAATGAAACTCAGGCTTTTGAGAGCAAACATCATAGTTTTATTGCACTAAATGATCAGAATGGAATTTTTAACCAACATTTAATAAAGTTCGATAGCACAATTAGTTTCATCGATACATCAATGCATTATAGGTATTTTTCTGTTGATAAGCCTTTGACTAACAATTCCAGAAATTATCTTGAAATAAATAAAGGTTTTAAAGGAAACAAAAATTTAAATCTGACTTTTAACTCAGGAAAGTATTTCATTAATGACGATAAAAATTTATCGGATCAGACGTTAGAAAATTATTCTTTAACTGAATATAAAAAGAAATATATAAAGCAATTAAAATTAATTGATAGCCTTTCGAATCCAATTATAATGAGTAAAGTAGAAGATGTAAAAAAAGATTCAATCAAATCATTAAAAAATGATACATCAAAAGTTATTGATATTAATAATTACATTTTCAATAAGGAAAAATCAAATGCAGAAGAGGCAAAATTAAAAAAAGACACAACACAGATTTCTGATACAACAGTTACAGGATTTATACTACCTAAACAGATGGTTTATTTCACATCTTTTTATACCAATTATTTTGTCAATCAGATTGATTTTGGGTTTCTAAGTTCTTCATATCAAGCATATACAGGAGGAGCTGTATATTTTAATCCGGGCTTTAATTTATTTATGAAAATTGGCACAACCGACCTTTTTGAAGATTATAAAATTACAGGAGGATTTCGTTTTGCCGGAAACTTTAATAGTAACGAATATTTGTTAAGTTTTGAAAATCTGAAAAAACGATTAGATAAGCAGATAATACTTCATCGTCAAGCATTTTCAAATCTGTCATCGAATAGCGTTTCAAAAACTCATACTCATGAATTAATGTATTTACTAAAATATCCTTTTAGTCAAATTACATCGGTAAAAGCAACATTAGTTGGTCGTTACGATAGAGTTGCTTTTTTATCATCTGATATTCCTTCATTATATCGAAAAAATGAATATAAAACATGGGCTGGAGTTAAGCTTGAATATATTTATGATAATACTCGAAATTTAGGAATTAACTTATATACAGGTACTCGTTTTAAATTATTTGGCGAGTACTATAAACAAGTAAATGCAAAAAAATCTGAATTAATCGTTTTGGGTTGCGATTACCGACATTATGAAAAAATTAGCAGAACATTAATTTGGGCATCTCGTTTTGCATCAAGTGCATCGTTTGGAAGTAGCAGGCTTATATATTATTTGGGAGGAGTTGATAATTGGATAAATTTATCTCCCAAAAAACCAATGTTTGATAATTCAATTTTAATAAATCAGAATCAAAATTATTCTTATCAGGCTGTTGCAACAAATATGCGTGGCTTTACTCAGAATGTACGAAACGGAACTAACTTTGCTTTGTTAAATAATGAATTGAGATTTCCGGTAATTAAATATTTTCTGAATCGTCCAATAAACTCTGATTTTCTTGCTAATCTTCAGTTAATTTCATTTTTCGATGTTGGTTCGGCTTGGTCAGGTTGGACTCCAGATTCGCCTGAAAATGCTTATAATGAAGAAATTATTAGAAATAATCCTATTACGGTTATTATTGATAAAGATAGAACTCCACTGGTTTATGGTTATGGATTTGGAATTCGTTCAAAATTGCTTGGATATTTTATTCGTTGCGATTGGGCTTGGGGAATAGATAGTTATGTAGTTTCGCCACGAATATTTTATTTGTCGTTAAGTTTGGATTTTTAAGAAGATGACTGATGATAGAAATTAGAAAGTGAGACTTTGAGAAAGTTAGAAAGTGAGTGTACTTGAATTTAAATTTAAAATGAGGAGGTGAGTGAATTACGTAGCCAACGTCAAACCAATAATTAAGTATCTAAAATTAAAATGCGATGCACTGAGCTAAAAAAAATTAAAACTTTGCGACTCAGCGTCTCAGCGATAAACGAAACTGCGTAGCAACTTCAACCGAGCTTGCGAGCTCAACGAAGTTAAACATCAAACTTGAAACAAAAAACTTGAACCAAAAAATATGCTTCAAAAAATTAAATCATTATCAGAAAAATACTCATCAGAGATTATTAAAATTCGGCATCATTTGCATGAAAATCCTGAATTGTCGTTTTGTGAAGTTAAGACTTCTGAATATATTATTGAAACACTTAAAAAGTTTAATATTCAGAAAATAAGCAAAATTGCAGGTACAGGAGTTGTTGCATTAATTGAAGGAAAAAATTCTGAATCTAAGGTTATTGCATTAAGAGCAGATATTGATGCATTGCCAATTGTAGAAAAAAACGATATTGCCTATAAGTCGAAAAACAATGGAGTTATGCACGCTTGCGGACACGATGTGCATACTTCAACATTATTGGGAGTCGCAAAAATTTTATCTGAATTGAAAGATGAATTTGAAGGAACTGTAAAGCTAATTTTTCAACCTGCAGAAGAAAAACTTCCCGGAGGTGCAATCAAAATGATTAAAGAAGGGGTTTTAACAAATCCAATTCCTGAAATTATTATAGCACAACATGTTGACCCAGCTTTGCCTATTGGCACACTTGGGTTTAAATCAGGAATGTATATGGCATCAACCGATGAAGTTTATTTAACTGTACGAGGCAAAGGCGGACATGCTGCAATGCCTCACGAAATAAATGACACTGTTTTATCAGCTGCTCAAATAATTACAGCCTTACAACAAGTAGTAAGCCGTAAAGCAAAAGCAGGAATACCATCGGTTTTATCGTTTGGAAAAATAATTGGAAATGGTGCAACAAATATTATCCCCGAAGAAGTTAAAATTGAAGGAACTTTCAGAACTATGAATGAAGCTTGGCGAAAAGAAGCTCTTACACTAATTCAACATATTGCTGAAACAACTGCTCAAGCTATGGGAACAACATGTGAGGTTTTTATTATGAATGGTTATCCAGCACTTATAAATGACGAAAATTTAACTGAAAAGGTTAAAAAAATAGCTTCAGAATTTGTTGGCAATGAAAACGTTAAGGATTTAGAAATAAGAATGACTGCCGAAGATTTTTCATATTTCACAAATTCAAAATCAGGTATTTTATATCGCTTGGGTGTTAGAAACGAAGAAAAAGGTATTGTAAATCCATTACATTCTCCAAGCTTTAATATTGATGAAAAGGCGTTGGAAATTGGAGTTGGTTATATGGCTTTTCTTGCGGTTTCGTTATTGAAATAAAGCTTTTTCGTAACGATCTCGCTTATAATTAACCACAGAGCTACACTGAGAAATTTCGCTGAGAACCACAAAGTATTGAACAACAATACATAATTTTGCGTTAATCTCTGTGTTTCTCTGCTGAAAAAACAAATAATTATCTAAAACAGTATAATTTTTCGTTGCTCTACAATATTTAAAGCATCATCGAGTATATAAACCAAGTAAGTGCCTGTCTGTCCAAAGGTATTTACATCAATCACAAAATCTGATTGGTTTAGCAAACTTTCAAAAACAATCTGTCCAACCAATGATGTTATTTTTATTGAGTAATTGCTCATAAGTCCGAAATTTCCAGAGTTTATATATATCATATCGCTTGCAGGATTCGGATAAACTTTAATTGTGTTTTGGCTTAAAGGATTTACAGATAGTATTACATCAATTATTAATGTATCGGTAACAGAAATGCTATCATACACTGTAATAAAAGTAGTGTCATTTAAAGTAACCGTAATTGTATCATAAGATATTATAAACGTTGTATCTGTAACACTGAAGGTTACAGTGTCATTTATAGTTACAAAAGTTGTGTCGGTAACATTAAAAGTAACGGTGTCATTAATAGTTACAAAAGTAGTATCTGTTATAAGAATAGGGTCGTAAATATGAACAATCCAATTTTGCGAAGTATTTCCATCTTCAGCAAGTACTTTATAAATTAGTGGATAAGTAAAATTATTGCTTGTAACTCCACTTAGCTGACTAATTTCATTTACAGTTGCCATTGCACCACTTGAAAGTGTAAATGTTGGGGTCAAAGAACTTAAATTTATAGCATTTACTGTTTCTACTGTAACTACATGTGCATTATTATCAATTGTAGCAGGTAATGCTTGCTCTGTTATTGAAAATGTAAGAATATTGGTTTCGTTACTTACTAATGATTCAACTGTAACATTTACAGTCCAATTTTTTGAAGTGCTTAAATCTTGTGCCAAAACAGTATAAGTTACAGGAGATGAAAAATCATTGGCAGTAATACCACTTTGTTGCTGAGCCGAATTAACTGTAGCAGTTGCCCCTGCTGACAAGGTAAACGAGGCGACCAGATTCGATAAAATTGTTCCGTTACTCACTTCTACTGTAACAGACTGTGTTCCGTTATCGATTATTGCCAAACCTGTTTGCTCTGCAAAAGAAAAAGATAACAAATTTGCTTCATTGCTTAATAATGTTGAAATAGAAACATTTACTGTCCAATTTTCAATGCTAATACCATCTTCAGCAGTTACAACATAAATGACTGGGTTTGTAAAATCATTTGCATCAATTCCTGAAGCCTGTTCAACTGAATTTATTGCACATATTGCTCCTTCAGATAATGTAAAATTAGCAATCAGATTCGATAGTGAACTGCCATTTACGAGTTCGATATTAACAGTGTGATTTACAGCATTGATACTTGCTGGTGAAATTTGTTGTGAAAATGAAAAGGTTAAAAAATCTGTCTGGTTATTTGGAATTTTTAATTCAATTGGAGTTTGTGGACTTCCATAAACAGAGTTTTTAACATAAGCAATAGAGTCCTTTATATTATATATGCTGTCTTCATTTGCAATATAGGTTTTAAAACTTACTGTTTCGCCTGATGATACATTGGAATAAATGGTAAGAAAAAACATTTGCTGACCAATTACATTAGTAGATGTTGCAACACCTCTTAGTTGACCATTTACAAATGCTCCGAGCTTATTGCCTGTACTATTAATAAATACTCCATTTTGGGATATCACTCCTGTTAAATTTGCAGAGAACTGATAATCTGATGGATTAACTGTCCAACCCGGGTCTTGAGCAAAAATTAATAATGCAAAACAATTTATAATTATTGTTATAAAGAATTTTCTCATAACTTAAAAAATGTAATAATTTTAATATAAACATAAGACCTAACAGATTTTTCTGTCAGGTCTTAATGTAATTTATTTAACCACAACTTTTACACTAAAGTGTTGGTTGTTAATTATAGCAGAAACCATAAATAAACCTTGTGCAAGATTTTTGCTATCAATTAATTCATTGAATAATACAGTATTATTTCCTGTCTTAACTTTTACTTCCTTTTGGGCTATTCTCTTTCCATAATTATCGTAAATGATAAGTTCAGTTGTTCCATCTATTGTTGAATAGATATTAATAACAGTATTATTTTTTACAGGATTAGGATTAACTGATAACCTGTTTGCAGAAACATTAATTGGGCTGTTTTGACCTGTTACAATTAATTCACCAATAGTTAGATGCTGTTCATTATTAACCAAACCGATTAAATTATTTTCATTAAAGTTTAACTCTTCAATGATACTGTAAAATGACTCCGATTCTGTGTCATAATATACAAATGAAATATTGCCTGTTTCATCTTCCAAATTACCATAAACTGTAATAAAAAACAAATGTGTATCTTGATATGGAATACTTAATGCAACACCCTTAAGCTCTCCATTAATGTATGCTAACACTTTATCGTTTTCTTTACCAACATTTACATTATTTGAAACCACTGCTCCAATAATATTCATATTACCAGAAAATTGTTCAGGAACGAAATTAAGGCTTTCAAACTCAGAATGTAGTTGATTTTCATATTGCGATGTTTGCACATTACCGCTTTTATCACTTGTTGACGATTCAGGATAAATTAGATTATCAACAACCGAAGACTTGTATAAAAAGCCTGAAGTTGGATTCATGTATGATAAATTGCCTATCCATCCAAAACCTGCAACATATTGTGCAAATAAATATTGATTCTTAACAATATCGCCATTATAAGGTGATAAAGATTGTAAGGCAATATCTGGTTGCATGCCATACTGTGGCAGATATGAAATCCAATTCCACCCAGTATTAATTGGAATTCCAGTATTTACAACATCAATAGGTCTTCCATAAAATTCTAATACCTGAGCTGAATCAATTTTTATCTGTAACATTTCCAATTCGCTGATGGTATCTAAACTACCAACCCATGTACTCATTGCCGGAAAATACTGACTGTATTTAGACTGATTTCTAATTAAGCCATTTTGAGGATACATTAAATCTGAAAGTACATTGGCACAGTTATCATTATTGAGTGTCAAATTAAATGATACCCAGTTCCAGCCAGCATTAAGGTTAATTTGTCGTTCAAGAATATCAAGAGTATGAATTGTTTCCTCGTTCAATGGCGTTCCAACTTGTTCATTTGTACTAAACTGGAATGATTCCACTGTATAAGTATATAATTTACATTCTGATGCATCCCAAATTTTGAATGTTATGTCCTTACCTTCATCAGCATCATCGGCATAAACCGAAAGGAATGCAAGATATTTATTCATAACACTAACATACTGAACATTAGCAACTCCTCTAACTTCATTATCGATAAATCCTGAAATAATATCAAATTCATCATTTGATAAAAATCCTTCTATATCAATAGCAACAGAGAAATTCATATTATTTGAATATTGACTTGCATTAAACGACCAGTCTGGTGGTGAACACATTACTCTAAGTTGTAAAGGTAAAACTTCATCGCCATAAGATGAATTAAGAACAAGTTCGCCAATATAATCACCATTTGCTAATTGAGGATCAACTGTGAAAATAATTGTTTTTTCACCACCTGCTGGCAAAGTGCCAAATGTAGATGAAGCGGTAATGTATGTTGGAGTTTCAATAATATAGTTAACATTATCTCCTCCATTATTTTCAATTACTCTTGCAAAAGAATGATTACTTCCTGTGTACATAAATTCATCAACAGCAGAACCAACCCAGCTTACAGGACTAACATTGTAGTAGAAATCCCATTTGTGAATCAGACTTCCGGTAATGTTTTCCTCAAGAGTATTTCCAACCATGTCTTCTATAAGCGTAATGCGTACCTCAAGTGTATGATTTTCAATAAATTGACTTGAACTCTCAGGTATAATAATTATTTTATTGCCAATACATTGAATATTTGCTGGAACTAATTCATTTACTGTTAGGTCATACAAGCCAATATTATTAAGGTTATCCATATCAGCATAGAATATATTGCTACAATTGATATTTTCGGTAAAACTAACAGATATTTCATCGCCAGACTGATAAACACCGTCAGCGGGTTGAGGAATACCTAAAATTTCAGGTGGACTTTGCTCAATAATACCTGTGATTACTTGAGAATAATTTGGCTGAATGCCTCCAGTACATTGCGATAAAGCTCTAATCTCATAATCATCGTCGCTTAATGTGCCGATATTCCATGTAACAGAAGTGAAAAGGGCTCCTAAATCTGCTTTTAGAATTTCAGCAATATTTACCCAAGAAGGTGTTCCAACGGCTCTGTATTGTACTCTTACTAATTCCAAATCTGAATCTGCAACATCATAATTATCAACAACAATATTCATTAGACTACTATCTGCAGGTGTTATTACCCAGCCATTTTGTGGGCTTGAAATACCAACACTGCTACATGGCTCAATGAAATGTGCATTTACAGTTACAGTGTCGCTAATTTGCTCATCACAAAGCGATTGAAAAACAACTTGTATATCTTCATAATCGTAACGATTTTGATCCGGACCTCTGCGTAGTGCTAATGTAACATACTGACCTACATTTGGCAACAACGAATATGTAACTCCCGAACCACCACTTGTTGCAACCAATGGAGCTCCATTAATGCTTAACTCAGCACCATAAGGATTTGAACCATTAACCAGATTAACAGCGTATGTCATGGTTTCATCGCTTTGCGAAGTGTTTCCAAGATACAGAACATAAGTAGCAGCCTGATCTCCGGGCACATTTATTTTGGTTGATTCAACAGCATTGTCAACTAATACCTGTACACCTTCTCGTGGTAGTGTATTGGTTTCGTGAGGACAAGATGATTCACCGCTAACTAATTTGAAAACAGGTGTACCAAAAATTTTATCTTGATAAATATTTACAGTAAAATTATCGCCGATATCATCGTCTGCAAGAGTATAACCTACAGTTTGTGTTTTAGTAGTACCACTGCTTGTTGAGCCTCCATAAGTTGCAGACATATCAAATGATGCACCAAGTACAACTCCAATACCATTAACTGTAACTCCATAAGCCAAAGCTAATGAATTATCAAGTTCG
>MEND01000242.1:14867-19457 GCA_001768975.1 Bacteroidetes bacterium GWA2_31_9
GAAGTCTTCCCAAGCTTGTGCAGAGGCAGTATCGCCAAGCAAATAATTTGAAGGGATTACATCGTTGAGTAGGTGATATTCAGAATACATATAATAAGTATCAAAGCCTTTAGGGTCAACAGTTAACTCTGCTAATAAATTAAAAGAACAGGAATCAGTGTTATAAATAAGGACATCTGTTATTCCATATTCCAGATTCAAAGCAGTTCCCATGTAAATGTCACCTTCTTGTCCAATCAAATCAGAACTTGTTTCAAGCAAAGAGGAGAAGGAAACGCAATGTGTAGCTTCGTTGGTAACCCCACCTTCATTATTCAGCGAACCAGTGTAAGCAAGTTGAACAGTAGCATCTATTTCAAATTCAGTTGAGAACCCTAATCCAACAGAAGTTGTAATATCTGCTCCTAAGTCAACCGTGGCAGCCCATCCAATATCAAGAGAATTGTGTTTAAATTTAATATTTGACATGCAAACTTCCTGATTTGTCTCTAGTAGTGCATTACTTCCATCTCCCGGAGGGTCTCTTAATATTGAAACAGGCATTTGAGGCGTAGTAGTTGTGAAAGTTGTTTCACGTTTCTTTTTTCCAAGAACTACTGCTTCGAAGGATTCTGTTGCAGTTGCTCCGTTAACATCTGCAATTATCTGTGTTGATTTCAGATAAGGTGCGACAATATTTGCTTCTCCTGGGAAAAAACTATAAGTAAACGAGCTATTTGTCATTGTTGCATTTCCAGTAAAACCTGAATTTGCACTATGCCCTATACCATCGGTTATGGATAAATCAGCTGTTTCCAGATAACATCTTTGACCTAAATAATCTTCGTAAACTTTGATAGTAACAGATGTTGGAACTCCTTGGTATAAAAGAACTTCGCCACAAGCGTTTGTGTCTAATGGAGATACTTCAACATTATGAGAAGACCTATAAATAAAATCAATATCCGTAGCATTTTCTGATGCCAGATTAATTGTAGTTCCTCCCAAATCATCGAAGAAATCTTTGACAAAAGAAAGAGTATGCTGTGTAACCGAAACTGTATATTCAAGTGGGGGTACATTGGTAAAACTGTAAGCCCCTGATGTATTATCGTCGGCAATCACAAACTCACGGGTGAAACATCCATTAGTTGAAGCCAGAGTAACCGTAGCTGTTCCACCTGAAGGTGTCATGTTGTATTTGCAGGTACCGCCTGCAACAACGCCAGAAACACTTCTTTTATCTTTATCAACAAACAAAATCCCTGCTTTTGGTGATTGTACGTTTTTAATCTCAAATATTGGTGTAGGGAATATTTCGTGATTCATGTAATTTATTGATATTTGAGCAGTTGCACCTGGCTCTAAATCAATAGTCCACTCACCATCAGCATTGGTATATGTTGGAGGCATAGTTGATGCTCCATTAACTTTAACCTCAGCATATTGAATATAACAGTTTGTGTTTTCGTATTTGAAAACTCCTGATACAGGAACTGTGGTAATGTCTGTAAAATCAATACCATTGGCAGCGGTGGTGCTGTTGTTTAAAGTAACAATACGTGAATTTGGATCAAACTCGTGGTCAACACCATATTCGTGTGCTACAATATCAACAAATTCAGCGGCATGTACAGAACCATATTCCAATACGCCATTGTAAGGGACATCGTTCACGATTTCAGTTCCTGTCTGGTCGTTCAAATGGATAAAAGCAGAAATGCGTTCATCAACAGAGGTTAGTCCATTGATTTCAATCATGCGATCCTGTATGCCTAATGTGTTATGTAATTGCATATCTGTAACTGATAATGGTGTGTCCCAAATAACAATTGCATCAATCAGACCTGAATAGTAGTTATTGCCTGATGCAGAACGTCCAAGATTCCAAGTAGTACGTGCAATAAAACTGTTATATGAAAAACTTAAATTCTGCAATGTTCCCAAATCTCCATTCAAGTAAGTTCTAACATTTTCGCGTTCACGAATTATCGTTAGAAATTTGTAACCCATTCCAGAAACAGTCCCTATGTTTTGAGTTTGTCCGTTAATGTTTAATTTTAGTGTATTGCCTTCGAGAAAAACATCAAAAGGAGTGCTTCCATTTGATGATAATAAATACTGAGTTCCATTGTAATGATAAGGATTAAACCATAATTCAATGGTTGCAGAATCCTTTACCTGAAATGCAGAAGTTACTGCATAATTACTTTCAATATCGTTAAACTCAAGAGCTGTATTGTATGAAACAAATTTATTAGGTGTAACCGTAAAATTAGTACCATTGCCATAGTTTACATCTTCTATTAAATAATATCCTGATGTGTTTGAAATTCCAGCACTTTTAACACCCGGCTCAGTTGTCGAAAATGTAGCACCGCATAGATTACCGCTTCTAGCAGTCTCCACTTGATTAATAGTGCTAGTTCCTTTACCTTCGTCCATTTTCCAGTATGCAACCAATCCATCATAGTTTTTAGGAACGGTATAATACATAAATTTTTTAATTTCCGATGGTCGTTGTACACGGTTAAACAGACGGATATCGTCAATATAACCATTGAAACGGTTGTTGGAAGCATTTACATCGCCCGATGCTCCAATGGATATTTTATGATTAGCATATTTTGTATTACTGCTGTTGAGTGTAGTAGTTCCAACCACAACACCGTCGAAAAACAATACAAGGTCACGACCATTGTAAACGGCTGTAATGTGATGCCACAAATTGTATTTTTCGGTTAGCTGATAACTTACCTTTTTTGTACCTGACAAATCTGCCATAGCAACATAAATAGATGAATCGTTTTCAACACCAAGCCAGAAATTTACTTCATCGTCTTTTCCATAATCGAACAACATTCCTTCAGATGTGTATGAACTTACCTTAGCCCACATCGAAAATGTAAAAAAACCAGTTACTAGCGGATTTGGATTGCTTGCCAGAGTGTCGATATACAGACCGCTTGCTCCATCAAATTTAACCGAAAGGTTATTGCTTGGTGTAAGCGAAACCACAGCTCCTTCAACGCTATTGCCTGAAAATGTAGTAATACGTCCAGAAATTACTCCATTGGGGTTTACATAACCCACATCGCTGGATTTTGCTCCTTCTCCATTGACATTTGAACCAGTTATTTCATAAGTGTAATAAATACCTGGAGTAATGTTATAATCAATAAATGTATAAACATTTGATAAAGTTGTACCAATCAAATAACCATCACGGTAAATTTTAAAACCCTGAGTTACGGGAGGGGTGTTTTTATTGATTTTCCAGTTTACCTGAATTCTGTCGAGAAACTGCCCATCAGAGGCAGCTACAGCAGTTACCTGTGGGGGATTGTACATCATGCTCCAGTAGCCAGTGGCAGAAGCATTATCGTAAGAGTAAACCGGTTCGGAAATAAAAGTTTGACCAATTATTGCCTCCGAACGGTAGTGATTGCTTATTAGTGTACCCGAGCCTATGCTCTGGTTCACATGGGTTTTATACCCATCCTGGCATTGCGAGTATCCTTGCTGTGTAAGCAATAAACCCAGCAAAAACAGCCATGCCGTTTTTAATATTGTGTGTTTCATATATAGTATTAATATTAGTCATAATTATTATGAATAAATTTTAAAAGAGAATGCATATTCTCTTTTACTTTTTCCCGGTTAATTGAAAAGCTTCTTCAATTTTCTTCAAACGGATCTCGTAGTTTGTGCTGGTTGCTTTCAAAGATGAATTATCAGCTTTCAGATTTTGAATTTCAGTGTTCTGATTGTCAATAATCCCTTTTAATTCTTTAATGGCTTCAATAAGTACAGGGGTTAGCTGAGTATAATTTACTGATTTATATCCTTTGTCGTCTGTAGAAACTAATTCGGGATAAATCTTTTCAATGTCTTGTGCAATTACTCCAATTTGCAATTTATCGCTAAAACTTCTTTCAGGAAATTTTTCTTGGTTCCAGTAGTAATTTACACCTTGCAGTTGCATTACATTACTTAATGAATTTTGTAAGGGTTTTATATTTGTTTTTAATCTTTTATCAGAATTTTGTGTTAGTGAACCCTGTAGCCAGGCACTACCATCATTATTAACTCTGAAAATATCACCATCTGCATTATTTCGGAAAGTAAATCCAGCCGGACTGCCAAAGAAGGTTCCACCACCACCAGGATTATAAAGAAGTCTATTATAGCCATCTAAATCCTGATGCCATGTATTAACTTGCAATTTTAAAGCACCTACATTGTTTATTGAAAATATATTTACATCTGAACTATTTCGGAAACCATATCCTAGCTGAGAGCCAAAGTTAGTGGCACCATTGGGATCAAAATCCAATCTATTATGGCCATTTAAATCCTGATGCCATGTATTCATTGCAAATTTTAAAGCACCTCCATCGTTCATTGAAAATATAGTTGCATTTGCATTGTTTTGGAAAGCATATCCTCCGGGACTGCCAAAGTAAGTGGTACCGCCAGCATTAAAATTAAATCTATTTTTGTAATCTGAACTCTGATGCCATGTATTAACTGCCAATACTAAAGAACCTACACTGTTCATAGAAAATATATCTGCATCTGAACTGTTTCGGAAAGTATATCCTCCCTGAG
>MEND01000242.1:19498-25384 GCA_001768975.1 Bacteroidetes bacterium GWA2_31_9
CTGAAGCCAACATAGTTCCTTCGGCAAACTCAACTCCATTGGCAACTAATGCACGGGTTGAGTATTCAGAAGAATCTGACTGGTGAGCATGGGTGGCATCAATTGCTAAGGTTGCCACATCGGCAAGTGAAGCTTTATTGGCACGTATGGTGGTTGCCGAGCCGGTAAGTTCAATACGGGGTGTCATTTCCAACGAACCTTGAACAGTTATACCAAGATAATAGGGTACATTAAAAGGCAATACTTGTAAATCGATAAGACCTTGAGCTGTTGAGCCAAGAACTGCATTGTAAACGCCACCCATTACCGACACGGCTTGTGTTTCTGTCCAAAGGGCAGTGCCTCCGGTTGTTGCGTTATAAATTCGGAATTCCACATTGTAATTGTTGTCAGGAACAATAGATCCATCAAAGTTTTTGAGAATTCCCTGAACACTCATTTTTACATTTTGGGCAGATACTGCCAAACAAAGCATTACAAATAACATTGTAACGATACCTTTAAAGTAGTACTTTTTCATAAATTTGTTTTAATTTGTTATAAAATTTAAAGTGTTAAAAATATACAAAAAACAAGTATAATCAAAAAAATATGGGATACAAAAAGGGTACAATGCTATTAAATATATTAACAAAAAGGGAACACTATTAAGAGCAAAAAAATTACAAATTATTTAAAAAAGTAGTCAGTTTTATTGTGCTTTCAATGCCTAGTTTTACTCTCAACCTTTGTCGGGCTTTTTTAAGTGTATTATCTGTCTTTAAGGTAATTATGGCAATTTCTTTATTGGATAAGTTATGTTTATAAAATGCACAGAGCCTCAATTCGTTTCCTGTTAACATTGGAAATTTTTGACTGAGAACTTCATAGAACTTCAAATTGATTTTTTCGAAGTGTAATTCAAATTCATTCCAGATGTCGGTTGATTCTTTAGTTTTAAACCTGCTTTTCAGTAAAGCAATCATTTTTTTTGTTTCTTCATTTCCATCTTCATAAATAACATTCAAATCATCAATCATTTTTTTACTATATGATATTTCCTGCTTTAGTTTCATATCAGAGCCTAAAAATTTTTTTTCTATCAACTCTTTTTCTTCTTCAAACCTTTTCTTTTGAACGGTTATATCCTGAAAAGTACCTACAATTTTTTTTGTAATACCTTCTGCTTTTATTGCTTCACCTATTGCTCTTACCCACTTTTTATTGCCTTTTGCAGAAATAAATTTTAATTCTTCGATGAAAGGTTCTCCTGTTATAATCAATCTGTCGAGAAGCTCAGCAATCCTATGCTTGTAATCGGGATGATAAAAAGAAATAGCGGTTTTCAAATCAGGAACATAATCTGCTGGCACTTCATGAATGCGATAAGTTTCTTTCGACCAAGTCAATTCATTGGTAATGAGATTAAGAGACCAACCACCAATTTTTGATAGTTTGGCTGTATTATTCAGAAATCCGATACTATTTAGAAGCATCTGTTCTGTTTTTTTTCGTTCAGTAATATTTTCAACTACTGACAAAATTCTGTTAACAGAACCACTGTGCTCAAATATCGGGTATGTGCGGTAAATTTGAAACTGATTATTTATAAAAAGTTCGAATGTCGTTTCTTCGCCCTCAAATGTCTTTTTATAATGTTTTTTTACTATAGACGTGTGTTTGCCAAAAACTTGTTCTAGTGATAAGCCTTCAAAATCTTTAGGGTTAAGTTTGTTTTTTTTAAATTCGGCACCCGACGAAAAGCTTATAATGAAGTTTTTCTCAATGACAGAGATGTATGAATTAGGAAAATTCTCTGCGATTTTTAACAAGAGATGTTCGTTGCTTTCGGCTTTTTCTTTTGCAATTTTAATCTCATCTAAAATTTGACAATCGGTAATATCCCTCAGACTTGAGCGAGAACCCCAAAATTTTCCTTTTTTGTAAACAGGTTGCGAGCAAGCGTTAACAATTCTGATTTTGCCATCGTTACGAATGATTCTGAATGTAAAGTCAACCTGAGTTTTTTTATTAAGTGCTTTTTGGATAATTTGTTTAATCATTTCAATATCATCAGGATGCAAAATATCATCTTCAGATATGCGACCGTTTAAAAAATCGTCGACTTTATATCCTGTAATTCTTTCAAAAGCTTTATTTGCATAGATAATCTTTCCTAAAGTATCACGGAATAGCTCGCAGTCGTAAGTATTATCTGCAATCATTTTATAAAAGTCTGCTTTTTCGTCAAGTTCTTTTATTTTTTGCTTTAGAGCCAGATATGGTTTTGATTTTTGAGTCAAATGAAAACTTATGAATGAAACATTGTATGCAAAAATACAATAATGTTGGATTTCTTCAAACACATTCGTTTGACTTTCGTTTTTCTGCGACCACAAAAAGAATGTATTCTCAAAAATGGAGAGTATTATTTTCATTTTGTCTTAACTTTGCTATGAACTTAAAAAAGCTACTATAAAAATTATGACTAATTTTAAACCCATAGAATCAATTATTCAACCACCACCAATTCATTGGGTTGGCGATGGTTTTATAGTTCATGGCTTTTTCCCAGAGCAGCAAAGTTTAGAAAAAAGGATGAGTCCGTTTTTTTTATTGGATTATAATTCAAAATTTGAATTTTCGCCAAGCCAAAAGCAACGTGGTGTAGGAGTTCATCCACATCGAGGAATTGAAACAGTTACAATTGCATATCATGGCAAAGTCGCTCATCACGATAGTACAGGAAATTCAGGAGTTATTGGAGAAGGCGATGTTCAATGGATGACTGCCGGATCAGGAATTTTACATAAAGAATATCACGAAAAGGAGTTTAGCAAAAAAGGTGGTCTTTTTCAAATGGTTCAGCTTTGGGTCAATCTTCCAGCAAAATATAAAATGACACAGCCAAAATATCAGCCTATTTTAAAAAATGAAATGGGTAATTTTGAAATTCCAAACGACGGTGGGAAGGTTTATGTAATTGCTGGTGAATATAAAGATGTTAAAGGACCTGCCAGTACTTTTTCGCCTATAAACCTTTATAATGTTTATTTAAAAACAGGTTTTAGTGTTGATTTCAATTTTCCTGAAAACTATAATACAGGATTTTTAATAATTGAAGGTGAAGTTAATGTCAACGATTCAAAAGTAGCTAAAGAAAATTCCTTTATACTTTTCAAAAATTCAGGAACAGATATAATATTATCGGCTGAAAAAGATTGTACAGTTTTGGTTATGAATGGCGAAGCAATTAATGAACCATTGGCACATTATGGTCCATTTTTAATGAACACTAAAGAAGAACTTCAACAAGCTTTCGAGGATTACCAAAATGGACTATTTGGGCATTTAGAGGATTAAAGAGTTCTATTAATCAATAATAATTGCTTCTTTAACAAAGTCTTTTGTTTGTTATAAAGATTTTAATTTATTTTAATGCGATTTTAATTTAATTCTTCCATTATTTTAATTCGCTTACTAATGAAGTTTTACATTTTGCTTTTACTGCTACTTTTGTCTCTTTTTTCGTTTTCTCAGGACACAATATTGTATATCAATGAAATACTAAGTAGCAACGAAAATATTAATAAAGACAGATATAACGAATTTGACGATTGGATTGAAATTTATAATCCAAATACTTTTTCGGTTAATTTGGGCGGAATGTATGTTTCAAATAATGAAACAAACTTAAAACAATGCCGGATTGTTGAAACAATGGCAGGTGTTACTACAATTCAGCCTGGCGATTATAAAATACTTTGGTGCGATAATAATCCGTCGCAAGGGCCATTGCATGTAAATTTAAAGTTAAGTAGTAAAGGTGAAACGATTTTCCTGACGAGTAAAGATGGAAAAAAAGTTTTCGATAAAGTAAGCTTTGAACCTCAAAGAATTGATATAAGTTATGGACGGTTTCCTAATGGGAATAATGCATTTTTCTATTTTTTAAAACCAACTCCTGGAAAATCAAATCAAGAATCAAATACTTACACTGGTATTAGCCAAAATCCAAAATTGTCGAAGAATGGTGGTTTTTATAATGAACCTGTTACAGTTGATATTGAT
Organism: Bacteroidetes bacterium GWA2_31_9; assembly: GCA_001768975.1. Classification (GTDB taxonomy): domain Bacteria; phylum Bacteroidota; class Bacteroidia; order Bacteroidales; family GWF2-33-38; genus GWA2-31-9. Next base: position 23,549 of record MEND01000242.1, read on the forward strand.
AAAAATAATAATGGGAAAGTATATTATTCTACAGATGGTTCATCACCTACCGAAAAAACCGGAACGCTATATTCGAAGCCTATAACAATTGATTCAACAACTGTTTTAAGAATGAAATCTTATGAAACAGGGAAAATTCCCTCTACATTATTTTCCGAAACTTATTTTATTAACGAAAATATTACATTGCCTGTAGTTTCGTTAACTACTAATAATTTAGATATTTTTACCAATACAGACCCAAAGATTAATATTTATAAAGAGAAGCCTCTAAATATTGAATTTTTTGACATTAATAAAGACCCAGTTTTTAATACATTAGCTGGCTTTAGAATGGTTGGAAAAGCCATCAGAAATTATCCTCAGAAATCTTATTCGATTCGTTTTCGCTCATCCTATGGTATTTCAAATGTAAACTACAAGTTTTTTCAATTAAAGCCAAAATCAAAATATTATAGTTTATTACTTCGTAACTCCGGTAACGATTGTGCATATACAATGTTTAAGGATGCGCTTTTACATACAATCGTAATGGAAAAAACCAATATCGATTGTCAAGGTTATCAGCCGGTTGTTGTGTTTATAAATGGAAAATACTGGGGAATAAGTAATTTACGAGAAAAAATTAATAAATATTATGTGGCTTCAAATCATAAAGCTGTTGATTTTGAGAATATTGATATGATAGAGTGGGGGAGTAAGCCTATTAATGGAGATAACAAACATTATTCTAAACTTTTAAGTTTTATTAAGGCAAACGATTTAAAAATTTCGACAAATTACGATTCAGTTAAAACAATGATTGATATTGATAATTTTATTGATTATCAGATAGCTGAAATATTTTATGCCAATACCGATTGGCCAATGGCAAATATGAAATACTGGCGACCCAGAACAAAAGATGGAAAATGGCGTTGGATAATGTTTGATACAGATTTAGCTTTCGATAAAAATAAAACTCGTTGTAAAGGTCATCATAATACATTGGATTATGCTGTTGGAATTAATAATTGCCATTTGCCACATTTAACCAATTCGCTTTTTGAATCAACTATTTTATTAAGGAAATTAATTGCAAACGAAGATTTTAAATTGAAATTTGTTAACCGTTTTTGTGATTTAATGAATACAATTTTTACAAGTGAAAATATACTAGCAAAAATTAACGAATTAAAGTCTGGGCTTGAACCCGAAATCGACAATCATATAAGACGTTGGGGAAAAAATGGCGGTATTCCAAACAGAGCAAGTTGGAATAGTAATATTTCAAAATTTGAGATTTTTGCCAAAGAACGCCCCGATACTATGAGAATGTTTATCAATAATAAGTTTTTGCTAGGTGGTACGAAAACTATAGTTTTTGATATTTCTGAAAACTCTAAAGGAAAAATCAAGATTAATACAATTACTCCTGAAAATTATCCTTTTAAAGGACAATATTTTAATTCACTTCCGATTGATATTGAAGCAATTTCAAACGAAGACTATAAATTTGTTAAATGGTCTGATGGAGATAAATCTAAATCACGAAAAATACTTCCTAAAGATTTTGATACAATAACTGCTATTTTTGAATAAAGGTTAAGTGGTTTGTAGTTTGAGGTTTAACTTCGTTGAGTTCGCAAGCTCGGTTGTGGTTTGTGGTTGAGGAGTATTTTACTCATTGTAAGGCACAGCTTGTCTCAATAAATCGGGAAAGCAATCTGTTTGAAGTTATTGCAGTTAAATCTTGACTTTCCAATTCCTAAATCTTACGATATATTAATATTTAAATTCACTACTAACCGACTAAATTCTTGTTAATCCTCTACGAGGAAAAATTGAATTTCTATT
>MEND01000243.1:0-12707 GCA_001768975.1 Bacteroidetes bacterium GWA2_31_9
CCTGTAGAAGAAATCATTGCTGGAACTGAATTTCCGCTAAATGAACCTAATAAAGGAGATGTTTCGTCTGCACCATCATAAATATGAACAAAATCGTAATAGTTTTCAACATCCAATGTATTGAAAGTAAGATTAATTCTTGTTGCTCCGGCAGGTTGAATCAGCCATTTGCAATCGCTGTTATCAAGATAATTTCCTGAACCGCTGCCATCGCTGAATGAGCCTGATGCATCGGTTAAAGTTGTAGTTCCGCTACAATAATTTGCTGCCTCAACAACAGTTGTATCGTAGTATGCACTCCAACCTGCTGCATTTAAAGTATAATCGGAAATAAACTGTACAAACATTGAACTTCCGGTTGAAGAAACTGCTGATGGCAACGATGACCCTGTAAACGATGCCAATAATGTTGAGGTTGAATCAACACCATCATAAACATAAACAAAGTCGTAGCCATTTTCTGTAGCAAAATCATTGAAATGTAAAGTTACATTGTTTGCTCCAGCAGGTTGAATTAACCATTTACAATTTGAATATTCAAGATAATCTTCAGTTCCGCTGTTATCGCTGAATGTTCCGGTAATTGTTGTAAGAGTTGTTGTTCCAGAACAGAATAATGTTGGAGCAATTACTGATGTGTAATCTGCCGACCAACCTGGTGCATTTATGTCAGCATCGCTGCTGAATTTAACTAGCATACTTCCTCCCGAAGAAATTAATGTATCAGGAATTGTTGTACCAGTAAATGTTCCTAAAAGAGTTGCAGTAGTGTCAGCACCATCATAAACATAAACAAAATCGTAATTGTTTTCTGTATTAAATTCTGTAAATGTTAATGTTATAGAAGTTGCATTTGCAGGTTGAATTAACCATTTGCAATTGCTGTTTTCGAGATAATCGCTAAGTCCGCTTCCATCGCTGAATGTTCCAGTTGCAGAGGTTAAAGTAGTTAAACTATTACAGAAAGCAGGTGCATCAGTTGAAGATGTATAAGTTGCATCCCAACCTGAACTGTTAATTGCATAATCTGATGTGAAACGAATAAACATTGAACCACCAATAGCAGTTATTTGCGAAGGCAATGATGAGCCTGAAAAAGTTGCCAATAATGGTGCAGTTTCGTCAGTTCCCTGATAAACAGTTACAAAATCATAATCTTGTTCAGTGCTGAATGCAGTAAAGTCAAGAGTGATGTATTGAGCACCAGCAGGCTGAATCAACCACTGACAATCGGCATTTTCGCCATAATCGTTTGCTCCGCTGCCATCGCTGAATGAACCTGTTGCATCAGTCATTGTTGTCAAACCTGTACAATAAGAAGCAGTTGCAATCTGTGAAGTATAACTTGCATCCCAACCTGTAGTATCTGTTGTATTATCAGATTTGAAGTAAACTAACATTGAACCACCTGTTGAATAAATTTGTGGTGGAATAGTATCTCCCCACCAAGTCATTAACACAGGAGCAGAAGTATTGTCGCCATCGTAAACTACAACTGAATCGTAACCGGCTTCGGTATTGAATGCAGTAAAATCAAGAGTTATATACGATGCATTTGCAGGTTGAATTAACCACTGACAATCAGAGAATGGCATATAATTGTTTAATCCACTGCCATCGCTAAATGTTCCTGATGGTTCAGTTAAAGTAGTTAATGGCTGACAATAGTTTGGTGAATCGTAATATGCTGTATATGTTGCTTCCCAACCATTTGCATTAATTAAATCGTCAGAAATAAATTGTACAAACATATCGCTTCCTAAAGCTGTAACAGTTTGTGGAATATCAGTTCCTGAGAATTGTCCTACCAAGTTTCCAAGTGAATCAGTTCCTTCGTAAATATTAACAAAGTCGTATCCGCTTTCGGTATTAAATTCAGAAAAATCAAGTTTGATATATGTAGCTCCGGCTGGTTGAATTAACCATTTGCAATTTGTACTTGCAAGATATTCTTTAATACCACTACCATCGCTAAATGTTGCAGAAGCATCAGTAATATTTGTTGTTCCTGAACAGAAATCGCTAACAGCAGTTGTATCGCTGTAATAATAAGCATCCCAACCTGTGTTTGTTATTGCCGAATCAGATGTAAAGCTAATAAACATTGAACTTCCAATTGCAGTAATTTCTGAAGGAATATTTATACCACTAAATGAACCTAAGTATGTTCCAGTAGCATCAACTCCTGAATAAACATCAACATAATCGTATCCGCTTTCTGTCGCAAATGTTGTAAATCCTAAAGTAATGGAAGTTGCATTTGCAGGCTGAATTAACCATTCGCAATTGGTTAAGTTTTTATAATTTGATGTTCCACTACCATCGCTGAATGTGCCAGTTTGTGCTGATAAAACAGTATTTCCGGCACAGAATGTAGTTACAACAGTTGATGAAGTATAATTTGCTGACCAACCACTAGCGTTTACTGAGAAATCAGATGTAAAGTTTACAAACATTTTTCCGCCCGAAGATGTAACATCAAAGGGAATAGATGAACCTGAATATGACGCTAATAAAGGAGCACTTGCATTAGCACCATCATAAATATTTACAAGGTCGTAAGAACTTTCTGTACCGAAATCTGTAAATGATAATGTTACAGAAGTTGCTCCGGCTGGTTCAATTAACCAACTGCAATCGCTGTTTTCTAAATAATCGCTTGCAGCACTTCCATCGCTGAATGAGCCAGTTGAAGCTGTTAATGTAGTTGTTCCACTACAGAATACTGTTGGTATTGTAGCTGAATAATCGGCATCCCAACCTGTAGCAGTAGTGTTTGCATCTGTTATAAATTCTACAAACATAGAAGCTTGCGATGATGATATTGCACCTGGTATAGATGAACCGCTATAAGTTCCAAGTATTGCTGAATTTGCATCGCTACCATCGTAAATTCTTACAACATCGTTTTGTGCTAAATCAAATGAAGTAAACGATAATGCTATAGATGAAGCACCTGCAACCTGAATTAGCCATTTACAATCGACATTGTTGCTGTAATTGTTAGTTGTACTACCATCGCTGAAACTTCCTGTTGGAGTTGTTAATGTAGTAGTTCCTGTGCAATAAACTGTTTCAGATGGTTCATAAACACCAAAAGTACCTATTTCTGTACAACCATTTGCATCGGTTACAGTAACAGCATAAATAGAAGCAGTAAGACCAGTTAAATCTTCTGAAATACTATTGTTATTCCAGTTGTAAATATATGGGGCTATACCTCCAGAAACTGTAATATCAATTGACCCATCACTTCCACCATTAACAGTTACATCAACTACAACTTCTGTAATTGATATTGCTGTTGGTTCTGAAATTGTTACACTATTAGTTGCAGTACAAGCATTGGCATCGGTAACTGTTACTGAATATGTTCCGGCTGTAAGTCCTGTTCTATTTTGGGTAGTGCTTCCACCAGTCCATAAATATGTATAAGGTGCAGTTCCACCGTTTACAGAAATATTTGCAGTTCCTGTATTTCCGCCATTACAAGCAACATTTGTTTTATTTAAAACATTAACAGTAAATGGTGCAGGCTGATTTACATTAACCGAATTTTCAACACTACAGCCATTTGCATCGTTAACTGTTACTGAATAATTATCAGCAACTAATGATGAAATGATTGTTGTTGTGTTTCCATTCGACCATAAGTAAGTATATGGAGCAGTTCCGCCGCTTACAGTAATGTTAACAGAACCATTTGAATTGCCATAACATGCAACATCAGTTTTATTTAGAGTTAAATTAATTGAACTTGGTTCTTGTATTAAAATAGATAGATTTAATTGACAAGCACCATTATCGCTGATAGTTACAGTATAAGTTCCAGCTGAAAGCTCTGTTACATCTTCTGTTGTAGCCGAATTAGACCAAGCATAAGTATAAGGACTGACTCCACCGGAAACAGTTAAATTAATAGCTCCATCATTTCCTCCGTTGCAACTTGTATTTGTTTCAGATGAAACAACCAATAATGTTCCTGGCTGTGTTACAACTGCATTTTGTGAAGTTCTACAACTATTTGCATCGGTTACAGTAACATAGTATTGACCTGCTGCCACACTTGCAATATTTTGAGTAGTTGCACCATTCGACCATACGAAAGTATATGGACTAATACCGCCGGTAACTGCTATATCAACACTTCCATCACTTGTTCCGCAAGATGTACTGTTTTGTGGAGTTGCAGTAACTGATAAAACAGCAGGTTCGTTAATTGTAGAAGTTGAAACTGAATTACAACCATTTGAATCGTTTACAGTTACACTATAACTTCCTGCCGATAATCCTGAAATATCTTTTGTAGTAGCGGAATTTGACCAAATATAAGTGTATGGACTTGTTCCACCAGATATTGAAAGATTAATAAATCCATTATTATTGCCATTACAAATAATATCAGCTTTATTTGCATTAATATTAATTGATGAAGGTTGACTTAAAACTGCAAAAGTATTAGCTGTACAAGCTTTTGAATCGTTAACAGTAACTGAATAATTACCAGTTCCTAAACCTGAAATATTCTGACTAGTACTAGCGTTACTCCATAAATAAGTAAATGGAGATATTCCTCCAGTTACAGTAATATTAACCGAACCATCAGAAACTCCATTACAACTTGGATTTGAAGAAGCTGAAACAGAAACAGCCATTGCGTCCGCAGGTTCAGTAACCGTTGCCGAAACTACAGAATTACATCCATTTGCGTCTTTTACAGTAATTGTATAGGCACTTGCAGCTAAGTTTGAAATATCCTGAGTTGTAGCTCCATTCGACCAGTTGAAAATATATGGAGATGTTCCACCAGCTATATTCATTTCAACAGCACCATTATTACCGCCTTTACAGCTTACTGCTGTTACTTTTTTTACAGTAGCAAGTAATTGTTGAGGTTGTGTGATTGTAGCACTTGTATTTACTGTACAATTTCCGGCATCAGTAACCGTAACAGTGTATGGACCTGATACAACATTATTAAGATTTTGAGTAGTTGTATTATTTGACCATAAATAAGTATAAGGCAATGTTCCTCCATTTGCATTAATAGTAACAGCACCTGAATTTCCACCAAAACAAAGATTATTTAGAGTGTTAATTACATTAACCGTTAATTGAGCCGGTTGGCTTATTTGAGATGATAACTGAGTTACGCAATTATTTGCATCACTTACTGTAACCGAATAATTTCCAATTGATAATCCGGAAATATCTTGAGTGGTTGAAGCATCACTCCATAAATAAGTATAAGGAGTTGTTCCACCAGTTACATTAATATTGATTGAACCATTTGCACCATTATAACAAGATACGTCTGATTTGTTTGCAATATTTGCTATCAAAGTAGCAGGTTGAGTAATTATAGTTCCAATATTAAATGTACAATTTGCAGCATCGCTTATAGCTACACTATAACTGCCTGCTACAATATTATTCAAATCTTCGGTTGTTTGTCCGCCAGTCCAACTATATGTATATGGAGTTGTTCCACCGGATACTGTTAAGTTGATAGCTCCGTTATTGCCACCATTACATAAAACATTATTTTGAGTTAATGATGCTGATAATGTTCCGGGTTGTGTTACAGAAGCATAAAGTTGAGCATTGCAATTATTTAAATCTTTAACCGTAACTGTATATGTACCGGCAGCAAGATTTGATAAATTTTGAGTTGTGGCATCATTCGACCATAAATAAGTATAAGGTGAAGTTCCGCCGGCAACAGTAATATTTACTGCACCATTATTACCACCACAAGAAGTAACATTTGTTACTACACCTAAAGCAGATGTTAATGCATCGGGTTGTGTAATAGTAATTTTTGGAACTTTAGTACAAGCATTTGCATCAGTTACAGTAACATTATAAATGTTTGCGATTAAATCATTTGCAGAATTTGTAGTATTACCACCGAGCCAACTATAAGTATAAGGAGCTAAACCTCCGGTAACGCTGATTGTAGCTGTACCATTATTTAAACCATTGCAAGTAACATCAGTTGAAGCAACATTAGCAACAATTTCCTGTGGTTGTGTTAAAATAATATCCATTGTAGAATTACAACCATTATTATCAGTAACAACAACTGAATATGTTCCTGCAATTAGATTTAATAAATCTTGTGTTGAGACACCATTGTTCCATGTATAGTTATATGGAGCATTACCGCCTGTAACACTTATATCTATCATACCGTTATTACCACCAAAGCAAGTTGGATTTTTCTTAGTAGCAACATTTATAACAATTGAAGGAGGCTGAGTAATTGTAGCAGAAGCTGTTTTTGTACAAGCATTTGCATCAGTAATTGTAACTGAATAAACTCCCGATTGTAAACTACTTAAATCTTCCGTTGTAGCTCCATTTGTCCATAAATATGTAAATGGAGCTGTTCCACCTGATACAGTTAAATTAATTGTTCCACCCTGATTTCCTCCAGCACTGCAACTCATATTAGTTGAACTAATTGTTGCAGAAATTGCTTGTGGTTGAGAAACCTGTTTGCTAATATTAACTCCACAATTATTAATGTCGGTTACTGTAACAGAATATTGTCCACTGCTTAAAGATGTTAGATTTTGAGAAGTAGCACTATTATTCCATAAATATGTATAAGGACTAACTCCACCAGAAACAGTAATATTTACAGCTCCATCAGAATTCCCATTACAACTAACATTTACAATTGACGATGAAACTTGAATTTCAGCAGGTTCGCTAACAGTTGCTGTTAAATTAGCCTGACATGCGTTAGCATCTGTAATTGTTAAAGTATAAGTTCCACTTGATACTGAATAAATATCCTTAGTAGTTGCAGTATTTGACCAACTATAAGTAAATGGGGCTGTTCCACCGACAACGCTAACAATTACATTTCCATCAGTTCCATTAAAACAAGATACATTTTGTTGATTAGTAACACTTGCTGATAAAACAGAAGGTTGCGATATTGAAGTATTATATACAAATGTACAACTTCCAGCATCGGTAACAGTAATTGCATAATTTCCAGCTGTCAATCCTGAAATATCTTCAGAAGTAGAAGCATTTGACCAGTTATAAGTATAAGGAGCAGTACCGCCAGAAACAGTAATATCAATTGCACCACCGTTTCCGCCATTACATAAAACATTTGTTTTTGTATTTAATGTAACACTTAAAGCACTTGGTTGTGTAATTGTTGCTGTATAAGTTTTTGTACAACCTTTATTATCGGTTGCTGTAACAGTATAAGGTCCTGCTGCTAAACCCGTAATACTTTGAGTTGTACTGCCATTGCTCCATAAATATGTGAATGGTGCAGTTCCGCCCGATACATTTATATTAATTGCACCGTCGTTACTTCCGCAACCTGTAACATTTGTTTGACTTGCAAGAGTTATTGCAACAGCAGCAGGTTGAGTTATTGAAACTGCTTTTACAGCAGTACAACCACCTTGTGCAGTTACTGTTACTGAATAATTTCCGGCAGTTACATTCGATAGATTCTGAGTTGTAGCATTATTATTCCATAAATATGTATAAGGTGCAGTACCTCCTGAAATTGAGATACTTATTGTTCCGTTATTTCCACCACTACACGATACATTTGTTGATGAAGCAGTAATTATCATTTGGTTAGCTTCAGTAATAGTTGCCGAAGCTGTTGCTGTACAAGCTTTTGAATCGCTTACTGTAACTATATAATTTCCGGCAGCTATGCTTGTTAAATTCTGAGTAGTAGCTCCATTGCTCCATAAGTAAGTATATGGAGTAGTTCCGTCTGTAACAGAAATATTAACAGAACCATTGTTTAATCCGGCACAACTGACATTGCTTTGTGAAGCTACTGAAGCCGATAAAGCATTAGGCTGAGTAATTGTAACAGTATTTGAAATCTGACAATTATTTGCATCATTGGTTGTTATAGTATATGTTCCTGCTGTTAAATTTGTAACATTAGCAGTAGTTGCTCCTGATGACCAGTTATAAGTATATGGAGTAATACCTCCATTGACTGAAACTGTTGCAGAACCTGTAGAAGCACCGTTACAATTAACATTGGTTTGAGCAATTGTTCCAACTAATTGTGATGGCTCGTTAATTACAGTTGAGAAATTAGCACTACAACCATTAACATCTGTAGCAATTATCTGATAAGCATTTGCTGTTAAATTAGTATAACTTTGTACTAATGTAATTCCGCCAATTTCATTTGAAGGAGGTGGAGGAGTTGTATTTGACCAGTTATATGTATAAGGTTGTGTACCTCCTGTAATATTGAATGAAACACTACCATTTGCACCACCTTTACAAGTAACATGTTGTATTGTTTTAATTGCGATTGTAATTGCATCTGGCTGAATGATAGTGAATGATGCTATTTTTGAACAACCATTATTATCTGTAACTGTTACATGATATGTTCCGGCTGTTATTCCAGTATTGTTTTGAGTTGTTTTTCCATTCGACCAATTATATGTATAAGGTGAAGTTCCACCAGCAACTGTGATATTTATTGCACCATTATTTCCTGCATTACAACTAACATCAGTTTTCGATGCAAGTGTAACTGTTAAATCGGCTGGTTGAGTAATTGAGGATGTTAAAACATAAGTACAAGAACTTGCATCGCTTACAGTAACTGAATAATTACCTGCGATTAAACCAGTTGCATTTTGTGAAGTTCCACCATTTGACCAATTGTAAGTATATGGAGATGTTCCGCCTGTAACGACAGTATTTATAACGCCATTATTTCCACCAAAACAACTAACATTTGTTTTTGAACCAATTGTTAAGGTTGGAGCACCCGGAGGTGTTAATGTTGCAGTTGTTGTTGCAGTACATAATTTTGAATCAGTAACTGTTAAAGTAAACGAACCTGCACCTAAATTATTTAAGTTTGCTGAAGTAGCACCATTCGACCATAAATTTGTAAATGGAGCCGTTCCACCAGTTACAGATGTTGTAATACTTCCGTTGTTTGCACCGCATGTAGGATTTACAGAACTTGCAATTGATGCCGATAATTGATTTGGTTGACTAATTACTGCCGATGCAGTTTTTGTACAATTATTAGCATCTTTAACAGTAACAGTATATGTTCCTAAAGATAAGTTGCTGATATTTTGAGATGTGCTTCCATTAGACCAGTTATATGTGTATGGTGCTAAACCACCTGCAACAGTTATTTCTAATGCACCATTATTTCCACCAAAACAACTAATGTTAGTTTGTTTAGAAATTGTTACTGTAATTGCATTTGGTTGAGTTACAGAATAAGACGCTGTTGCACTACATTGTAATCCATCTGTAACTGTAACATTATATGTTCCAGCAGCAATGTTAGAAATGGCTGACGATGTTGCTGAATTGCTCCAAACATAAGAATAAGGAGAATTTCCACCAGTTGCAGTTAAAGACACAGAACCTGTTGATGCACCATTACATAAAATATTTGTAACAGATGGTGTAATAACTACTTTGAAAACATTAACTATTGCCGCTTTTGTGGCTGTATTTGAACCAGCTGGTCCTGTTACAGCTAATGAAACAGTTTTCATTCCGGCAGTGCCGTATGTAACATTGTGAGGTCCAGCAGTCGAAGCAGTTGAAGGAGTTGCTCCATCACCAAAGTTCCATGAATATGTATTTACAGTTCCACTTGATTGATTAGTGAAAGTAACTTGCTGACCATCGCAAGCTTGTGTTTTATTTGCTGTAAAATCGGCTAAAATAATATCAGGTTGAACAGTCGTAAATGCCCACTGACCAGAAGTAATTCCAATAAAATTGTTATTTGCCATATCTTTAATTACTCCCGATGCCATTTCAACAGATACATTTACTCCATTTGAAAAATTAGCAGGGTCAATGGTAAGTGTGTTTCCTGAAACTGTTACTCCAGCATCTGAAACAGGAATTGTTTGAGTTGTTGTTGAATTTTCCTTAATTATAATATTACCAGTACCTTTCTGAATATTTTCTGAGAAAGTAATAATTAGATTACTTGATACGGAAATATCTTCTGAATTATGTGTCGGATTAAATGCAGTTGCAGTTGGAGCAACAACATCAGATAAAATATGAACGGTATAATCTTCTGTTTCGCCCCAGCTATATGAGCCACAAGATAATAATGCATCATAAAACTGTTGTTCGGTAAGCGATTGAGCTTTTTCCATACAAACAACACGCATTCTTGTGTAGCAAGTAGAAACATTTGCAGGTACTGTTACTGTAGCATTATATGTGCCGTTTCCGTGTAAGTTTGAAGTAGCAACAGTTTCACCGGCATCTGTAAAATCGCCATCGTTGTTCCAATCTATAAATGCTCTAGCATCTTTATAATAGTTACCACCGCAACTACCCATTGTAATTGATAAAGGAATTGCCTGAAGCGGAGCTACATCTGTTGAAAGATTTGTGAAATCGGTATAAGTTACACAACCTGAGCCGGCTGTATTATTATTAATAGTATTAAATACTACTGCATCAATTTTTCCATCATCTGTAGTGCTTGCTCCAGATGTACAATAAGTAACAGCTTGATTTGAAACTGTAAATACCCAATCAGTAGAGTTTAAGCCTGCAAAAGCATTGTTTGAAGCATCTTTAAATACTCCAGAAGCCATTTCAACATTTACTTGAACTCCTTGTGTGAAATCAGATGCATCAATTGTAGCAGTTTTTGCACTAACAGTAACAGAAGCACTTGCAACATCAATAGTTTGCGTTTGAACACCATTTTCTTTAATAATGATATTCCCAGTACCTTTTTGAATATTTTCGTTGAAAGTGATTACAAGATTAGAATTTTTACTAATTCCAGTAGCTCCATTTGTAGGAGAAAGTGTAGCAACTACAGGTGGTGTAGCATCATTTGGAGATGGTGGACCAGAAACTTCAATATCGTCAATTAAAAATCCATCCATGTATGCTGAACCGTAACCAACTGCAGTCCAGCCACCAATAACATCAATTACAAAACGAAAAGCAACATCTGCCTGTCCAGCAAGTGATGAAATATTATATTCGGTATTCTGGCTTGTTACATTTGTAATCCAACCCTGTTTTTGACCAGCAAAAAGAGAAGTATGCATTCCACAACTATTGTCGTTAGGGTCTTTATTGAACCAATTTGTTCCGTTGCCATCATTATATGAACCAAGTCGTTGCCAAGTTGCCCCTTTATCAGTAGAGTACTGAACCTGAACAGCATAAGGTCCATTACAATATTGATGATTCATACTTTTCTTAAATTTCAATGCATAAGTTCCGGCAGAACTTAAATTAAAATTTGGAGTATAAAATGCACAACTGTAGTTTGAGCCTGGGTCAGTAATATTGGCATCAAGGTCTGTTTTCCAAACATTTGTTGGCGAAGGTGCTGAGTTTAATGTATTTGCAGGGACACCTCTTTCCCATAAATTAAGACTTCCAACTAGTGGCATAGAGCCATAATCATCGGCATTGGATTCAAAATTACCGCCATCGGTAGCTAAGTAAGGAATACTTTTATCTGGTAATATTTGAATAAAATTAGTTTTAGTTTTTGTTGACGCACCACTATTAATCGAAAGTGTTACAGTATATTTTCCTGCTGCAGAATAAGCATGAGCAGGGTTTTGTGATGTTGAAGTATTTCCATCTCCAAAATTCCAACTCCAGCTTGTAGCAGAAATTGAAGCATCTGTAAATTGAACATTTGTATTTGTATATGACACAGAAGTTGCAGTTGTAAAATCAGCAGTAATTCCTGTATATGTAACTTCAAAATCGTCAACCATGAATCCATCTTTATAACCATCTGCACTTCCACCTGCAAAAACATCCATAACTATTCTGAAAGTTACATTTGCCTGTCCCACTAAAGTCGATAAATCGTATTCGGTATTTTGATTATTAACGTTAGTAATCCATCCTTCCTTTTCACCATTGAAAAGATTGACACTGAGTGGACAACTTGCATCATTTGGGTCTTTATTGTACCAATTAGTTCCTTTTGCATCATTATAGGAACCTAAGCGTTGCCAAGTTGCACCTTTATTGGTTGAATATTGCACCTGAACAGCGTGTGGTCCATTGCAATACCATATTGCCATACTTTTTTTGAATTTAAGTTTATATTGACCTGTAGCACTTAAATTAAAATTAGGAGATAATAATGCACAAGTGTATTTGGCACTGGTAATATTTGTTGTTAATCCTGTTTTCCAAGCATTTACGGCAGAACTTACAGTTGTTAGTGTATTGCCAGGGACTCCTCTTTCCCAGATATTAATATTCCCTGCTAATGATACAGAGCTAAAATCGTTAACATTTGTTTCAAAATTTCCTCCGTCAGCAGCTAGATATGGCGGAGTTTTGGTTGGTAATATTTGAATATAAGCATTTTTTGTTTTTGTTGAAGCTCCACCATTTATCGTAAGAGTAACATTATAAACTCCAGCAGCTGTATAGGCATGAGTTGGATTTTTAAGTGTTGAGGTGTTTCCATCGCCAAAACCCCATGACCATGATGATGCTTTTAAAGAACCATCAGAAAACTGAATATTATTTCCAAGATAAGAAACTGTATTATCTGCCTCAAAATCAGCAGTTGGCGTTGAAAAAATATCGGTTGTAAATAAACCTCGACCAAATGTTGCAACTGCAATAACTTTATCGGATGCTCTATATTGTAGCATATCGCAACGTACATTTGCAAGACTTGTATTGGTTGG
>MEND01000243.1:12756-12939 GCA_001768975.1 Bacteroidetes bacterium GWA2_31_9
ACTTCTGTAGCTAATAAAACCTGACTTCTATTGTCGGGATTATATAAAGCCCACCATATTGGCATATCTGGCAAATTTCCTTCTTTATTAGTCCATGTAGCACCACCATCGTTAGTTTGCCAAACAGATGTTAATCCATAGTTTGATAGTGTAACTAAAAGTTGACTTTCGGATGCTCCAATT
>MEND01000243.1:13072-13315 GCA_001768975.1 Bacteroidetes bacterium GWA2_31_9
AGAAGGTGATGACTTCTACCTAGGAGAGCTCGACCCAATCAATGCTGGTTCTGAGCTCGACACATCAAAGGATAGCCAATTGGTGTTTGTAATGACAACAACATGCCCGTACTGCGAGCAAAATGTGCCCACGTGGAACAATTTCGCCGACACTTTGAAGGATTCATTTTCCATCATCGGCATTTCTCTCGACTCAAAAGAAGAAACAGCAGATTACATCCGTCGACAGAATATTAAGTGTCC
>MEND01000243.1:13398-13630 GCA_001768975.1 Bacteroidetes bacterium GWA2_31_9
AAGGGAACGTAATCAAAGTGTGGAATGGAACACTAGGTCAACGGCAACTTCAGGAGCTGTCTGCGACAGTTTCTGATATTACAAATCAACAACATCCACAAAACTTCTAGCAAGGAGGTGCATCAAGAAACGGATCCTTCACATGCTTTTCATGTGTGCGGTTGTCTTCGTCGTTGGGATTGGGGTCATTGAAGCGAATACATCCTATCTCCTGCCATGGTGTAATACCCAC
>MEND01000244.1 GCA_001768975.1 Bacteroidetes bacterium GWA2_31_9
TAAATTTGATAATTTTCGCTGTTTATAATTATATATATATGATAATTAATCAATTGTTTTTGCCACAGATTACACTAATTAACACAAATTTTGTTTCACAGATTATTTGAATTAGCACATATAAAACAACCTTTGTTTGTTTTAAATCTGTGAACATAGCGAAGCGACTCACGAATGCCTTTAAAAATATGCGATTTATGAGTAAAATTAGTGCAATCTGTGGCTAATATCTTCTTTTTAATCATTCCATTGTATTTATTTGGTTACGAATGTTTCATGTATGATTAATTTAAAAATTGGTAATTGTCAAATCATTACAAAAACACAGAAATTCTAAACTATAGCCATCACAAATTACAATCATTTAATATCCAAACGGTTTTGAAAATTGGAATTTATTTGACATTTGTTTTTTGTTTTTTGGAATTTTCGATCAAAAATCACTTACCACTCACTACTTTATCGAAACAATCTTAAACTCAGTTCTTCTGTTTAAAGCACGACCTTCTTCGGTATCGTTAGTTGAAAGTGGAACAGAAAAATCGTATCCTTTATAAGTTAAACGCTCTTTGGCAATTCCTTTTGATATTAAAAAATCATATACTGTTTTTGCACGGTTTTCAGATAATTTCAAGTTATATTCCTTAGTTCCAGCATTATCAGTGTGTCCGCCAATTTCTATTTTCACTTCAGGATTATCTTTTAAAAATGTAATTAACTTATTTATTTCTGCTTGGGATTGATTTTTTAAAGTGTAAGAATCTGTATCATAAAAAATATTTTTCAAAACTACTGTCATATTTTCTTTAATTGGTTGCAAAGGAATATCCAGAAAATACTCTTTATTTTCGGAACTACTGTCGGTCAATGAAAAATGCTCTGAATAAAATAGATAGCCTTTTTTTGAGGCATTAAAAGCATATTGATGATTTACAGGCAAACTTACAAGATACTCACCTGTAATCTCATCGGAAACCGACGATACAACCAAATCGCAAGATTCAATATTATATAATTCAAAAACGGCACTTAATGGAAGTTTAGTTTCGGCATCGTAAATTCTACCTTTTACGTAATTAACATATTCAGGCTTAATGTTTCCTGTTAATTCAAAACTATAAATATCTAAGCCTCCAAAACCACCTTTTCGGTCAGATACAATATAGGCATAATCGCCTTTAGAATTTACCACAATTCCGGTTTCATCTTTAAATGTATTGATTGGATAACCAATATTTTCGGGCTTTTTCCAATTTCCAAGCGAATCTTTTTTTGATATAAAAATATCTTGTCCGCCCATTCCCAAATGACCATCAGATGCAAAATAAAAAGTAGAATTATCGGGATGAATAAATGGCGACAATTCACTTTCTTCGGTATTTATAACATTACCAATATTTTGTGGCTGCGACCATATAAAATTACCACTTTCATCTTTGCTTATAATTTTAGAAAACCAGATGTCCATTTTGCCAAAACTACCAGTTCTATTGCTAATGAAAAATAAAGTTTTTCCGTCTGACGAAAACGAAGGATTTGATTCCCAATATCTTGAATTTACTTTATCGCCAAGGTTTTTTGGTTTTGTCCATGAATTACCAATTTTACGAGAATAATAAATATCACAAGAGCCATAATCTTCTGGACGATTGCAAACTGTATAAAAGAAAATATTTCCATCTGGCGAAAGGGTCATTGCACCCTCGTTATTTGTTGTATTTAAAGGCTGTCCGGCATTCACAGCATCAGTCCATTTTCCATCTTTTTTATACGAAAAATAAATGTCTTCTTGTTTTCCTAATTGACTAATAATCTGATTTGGAGAGCTTGGAATTAGACGTGTAAAAACTAATTTCGACTCATCAACCGAAATTGTGGGCCAATACTCGTCAAGTTCGGTATTAATTTCTTTTCCAATATTTACAGGATTAAATTCAACAGGATTTGCAACCTGATTTATGGCAAATTTTGATTTTTCAATTAATTTTGAATTGCTTTCCAGCGTTTTTTCGTTTACAGAGGGAAATGTTTCAACTTTTTTGAAATTATCAAGGGCATCGTTGTAATTACCAATAAGCAAGTTAGCTATACCGGAAAAGTAATATGTTTTGTATGAAAAACTTGGATTTATTTCGATAACTTTTTTATAATCTGTTATTTCTTCTTCGTATCTTCTATTGTCGTGTAGAATGTTAGCTTTCAAAAGATATGCTTCTATAAAATTATTATCAATTTCAATTGCCGATTTCAATTTTTCAATAGCCTCATTGTCTTTTCGTTCGTTGTAGTTTATTTCGGCTTCTTTAAACAGTTTAATTGCCTTTTTCGATTTGGTTGTAAAATCGCCTTGACAGAGTAGATTGTTGGAAATTAAAATGCAAAAGAATAATATAAAGAAGAGTTTGAGGTTTTTAGTTTGAGGTTTGAGGTTCATTGTTGTAATGTTAAATTGTTTGAGGTTGGTGGTTATTGTTATGTTTTAAGACTTGTTATAATAACCGACTTCTAGCACTATTGTCCATTATAATTCATAGTTTTTAATTTTGCAAAAATATTTCTTAGAAGCAAGTCAACCACCATATTGCCAAAACGATGTAAACAAATGGTATTTTTGTTCAAAATTCTGTTCATTTGTCTTTTACTTTTTAAAATTTTTGATTACATAATTCAATAATTTGCTTTATCTTTGTTTCATCTTATTCCCATTAGTCCCTGAAGAAATTCAAACTAGTGGGTTTCGTTTTTTGTAGAGTCGCAAAATTACACAAATGCTCTCTGTAAAGTATAAAACGTTTCCCTTTTTTCAATAGTTGAAAATATTTTTTATATTCATTAGCCATTTCTTTCACTTGACTACTAAGAAAATCTTGCATTTAGAATGTTTTTAGGTTTGTCATTTCGGCTATGTTTAGTGTATGAGTTTGTAGTTTGTTATTCATTGTTAAATTGTTACATTGATAAATTGTTGCTACGAAATAAAATCCTAAAATTTCTAAATTATAACTACGGAATATTCATAAACTTATGGCTCTGCAACGAAATTCTCCATTTTGGATTTTGTTTTATATATTCAACAATGCTATTAATAGTTTTATTGTATAAGCTCCATTCGGGCTGTAAATATAAAACACAATTTTCGTTAACTTTTGTTGAATTAAATTCAGCCCATTCAAAATCTTTTTCCGACGATATTATTACTTTTAGCTCATTTGCAATTTTATAGATTTGTCCAAGCGGTGGATTATTTTCTTTTGGTGATAAGCAAATCCAGTCCCAAATTCCGGTAATTTCGTAACAACCCGAAGTTTCGATGAAAGTTTCAAAATTATGATTTTTAAGTTCTTTGCAAAGTGCATTAAGATTATACGAAAGTGGTTCGCCTCCAGTAACCACAATTGCTCTTGCTGAGGAAGCGAGGGCGTTTTTAACTATTTCGTTTACATTAGTTAAATTATGAAATTGCTTGTTCCATGTAAATTTTGCATCGCACCATTTACAGCCAATGTCGCAACCACCAAGTCTAATGAAATATGCCGCTTTGCCTGTATTATAACCTTCTCCTTGCAAAGTATAAAATTCCTCAACAAGCGGAAGGTTGTTGCCATTTTCGTAAATATCGTCGGGAGTTTGCATTAAAATAAATTTCTGTAAAAGTATGGAATAATGCAATAAATACAAAAAGCCATCTTTCGATGGCTTTTGTGATTCCGCCGCGATTCGAACGCGGGACCCACAGCTTAGAAGGCTGTTGCTCTATCCAACTGAGCTACGGAACCATTTTTTCAGGTTGCAAATTTAAGAAAATTAAAATCGGAATCAAAAAATAAATTTAATTTTAAATGAAAATGCAGGTTTTTTCAAATATTTCAAACATTTTTTAGCAATCTAACTTATATTGCACAATCATTTAAATGATGTCCGAAAATGAAATTATTTTTAATAATATCCTTGTTTTGCCTTAAATTTTTATTTATACAACATTTTGATATAGTTTATGTTGGCTCTCAAAAATGGGGTGGAGGAATTTCAACTGCAGGAAGTGGAAAGAATTATAAATTTAGTCTTAAAGTAAATGATTCAAGTAAAAACTTAAAGATTGTAACTGTTAAAATTGGTTCAGGTTGTTATCATGCAAATGTTTTTACAAAAATAAATTCTCAGAAAGGTGTTTTTGAAAAAAATGATACAATTCATTTTCAGGTTAATGTAAAATCTGGAAATAATATCGACACTTGCACAGATTTTTTCCCTGATGAATTTTTAAATCAAAAAATTGTAATTAAATATCAATATAAGGAAAAAGATTTTTTTAGAATTATTGAAGATATTAAAGAAGAAAAGCCGCTGTTATATCCATAAATTCAGGAATCGAAATTTCTATTTTTCATTAACAATTAGTCGAATAAGTTCAATTTTGGTAGTTCCGGCTTTAATTATTTTAATTTGATAATTATTAATAGTAAGCATGTCGTTGATGTTTGGAATATTTTGATGATGGAAAAGTATCATTCCAGCAATAGTGCTATATTCATCAGATTCTGGCAGTTGAAGATTGTATTCTTCGTTAATATTATCAATTTCAAGTCGTCCGGAGAAAATAAATTCTGTATCAGAAATTTTCTTTTCAATAAACTCTTCTGAATCGTGTTCATCTTCAATTTCACCAAAAATTTCTTCCATAATGTCTTCAATTGTTACAATCCCAGAAGTTCCTCCAAATTCGTCAACAACCACCGCAATGTTTTTTTTAGCTTTTATAAATCTAGCTAATAATTTGTTTGCAGGCATTGTTTCGGGTACAATAAGAACTTCTTTGATTACATTTCGTAATTGTTTTGGTTTGTTGAAAATTTCAATACTATGAACATAACCAATTATATTATCGATACTGTCTTTATAAACCATTAGTTTTGAATAACCTGTTTCAATAAATTTTTGAGTTAGCTGTTCGATTGAATCATCAATGTTAACTGCTTCAATTTCTGTTCGAGGAATTATACAATCACGGAGTTTTACAGATGAAAAATCGAGTGCATTTTGAAAAATCTTAAAATCATTTTCAACTTCATCATTCTCAGAACTTGACGATTGTATTTCGTTTACAAGATGATCTAAATCAATTTTACTGAAAACAAAATTTTTATCAGATTTAGAAATATCAACTTTAAAAAAGATGCTTAAAAATGTTTTAGCTAACCAAACAATAAATTTATTTATTGGGTAAAAAAGTATGTAAAAAAACATTACTGGAACTGCAAAAATATTTAAGAATGTATTAGGGAATAGACGAAAAACAACTTTTGGAAAAAATTCAGCAATAATTAGTATTATCAATGTAGAAATTAAAGTTTGAATTATCAGAATCCCAATATCAGAATTGACATAAATAGCTATGACAGGTTCCAATATTTTAGCCATAATGATACCATATATAACTAATGCAACATTGTTTCCAATAAGCATAGTAGAGATATAGCTTTTAGGGTTTTTAAAAAATATGGATATAACTCCTGACGCAAAAGTTTTTTGCTTTTTATTGAGTTCAATTTTTAGTTTATTCGCAGAAATAAATGCAATCTCCATTCCTGAGAAAAATGCAGAAAAAACTAAAGAAATTATTATGAGTAAGAAATAGTCCATTATTGTTTGGTTGATTGTTTCTTTCGCATAGTTCTACGAAAAATAAACATAAATGCTGCAATAAATGTAATTATAAAAAATGGGTATGACATTGCTATTCCTTTTTTATAAGTCTCAAATATTCCAGTAATTAGAGCAAATAGTGTGATTAATAACCATATTATTTCAGCTACAAATGCAATTTTTTTATTCATCTTTTAAAGATACTATACCTTTTAATTTTTTAATCTGATATTTTGTAAAATTTTGATTTGATTCAAAGCCATCGCCATACAAAACTTCTTCAGCAGTTGTTATTTTTACAAACTTATCAGAATAAATTAACTCTTTTTTCTCATCCCAAAATAACAATTCAGTATTAAGCAAATCGCAATTTTCATTTAAAGTTCTGACATCATTGCGAGCTTCCCAAAGTTTTTTAGATTCATAATATTTAGCATAATTTGCCTGAAGTTCTGATTCTATTTCTTTCATTGAGTTAAAAAAATATACGTGTACTCCTTTTGGAAATAAAATATATGGTTCTTCTTCATCTTTATAATGTTCGAGAACAGGAGCCATTAGTTTTAATTGAACAACAGCATTTTCTGAATATAATAATTCGATATCAGTAGCCGATTGGTCTGGAAGTACAATTTCATTAGAAAAAAAATTAACTTTTTCAATTTCGTTTTCACAGGAAAAGCAAAAAGAAATCATTGCAAAAGCAACTATTTCATTTAGCCACAACTTTCTTTGCCACTGATTGCACAAATTTTCGCAGATTTTTTTCACAAATTTTTTTATGTAAATATAACTCTTACTTTTTTACTATAGATTTACTCATAAATTGTTATTTTTTTATTGGCATTTTCCGAAGTAAATTAGGGACGACTTGTACCGTTTCATCGGTAGGCTGTGAGTCGCTTCGCTTTTTTCACAAATTTTCACAGATTTTTTTTAATGTAATATAACTCGTTTAAATTTTGAATAAAATAACCTCAGATTCTTCAACCAGAGACAGAATTACTTTATTTTAATATAAGAGTTAAGTCTTTATTAATCTGTGCTTTATGTGGCATTGTTTATAAATCGAAAGGCATTAAATTTTTTATAAATGTTCAATTAAAATCGTACAGAAGTGGTTTCATTTATCCAACAACCAACAGTATATGATTGCCCTTCAGTTATATTATAAAAGAAGCAAGCTTCTTTTCCAGGAAAGTTTGCAGAATAAGTGCTAATTAATCTGTTTGCATCTTCTGCTATTGATGAATCAACATTTTTTGCTTTAATAAATTTGTCCACAGCAACCCAATAAACAGCTCTTTGAGTACAATCATTATCGCCACAAGATTTTGCACTTGAAGCATAGGCCAAGCCAATAATTAAATAAGCTTTACCAAGGCTTGGCTTTAATTCCAATGCTTTTAAAGCATAAGTTCTTGCTTGTTGATATTGGTTTAAATCTTTAAAATTTAAGTCGGCAAGTTCAAGGTAGTATTGCGATTTTAATTCTGCACTGTCTTGTTTTTCTACAGCTTGAAGATAAAAGCTAGAAGCTTTTGAAAATTCATTTTTCTTACGAGCCATTCTTGCCATATTTACAGCAGCTTCTGCAGAAGGTTCAATTTCGTATAATTTTTCAGATGCATCAAAAAATAATTGAGAATCTGTACAATTTTTCTTGTCGAGTAATCGTGTAACATTTTTTAATAAAGTTGCATCTGTTGGATTTTGCTTAAATTTTGGCGTAAAAGTGTTAATTAATGCTTCGCAATCAGAAAAAGGACAGTTTGCAAATAATTCATCAATACTTTGTTTTGCTTTAGTCATATTTTCGTTATCGGGTTTCGCAGCAATCTGTGCATCTATCGCTTCAGAAATTTTTGCATAATTTTCAACCCCAACTTCTTTGGTTATTTTCCCTGCTTTATGTAATAAAATTGTTGTTTGCATCAATGTCAGTAGAACTGCAGGTTCGGTTTTATTTACTTGAGATTCTAATGATTTGTATAAATAATCATAAGCGGTTTGAACATCATTTTCACGATATTTAAATAAATCAACACCTTTTCGTCCTAATACAAATCCTTCTTGACCAAAATTTTTAATTCGTTGATCGTAAACCATTAACAAAGTGTCAATATATTTTTCTTTTATAGCAACATCTTTTGTTTTTTTAATTTGATATTCAATTATGTTACCACCATGAATATACATATTTTTGCTTGATGCAGGGCAATTATTGAATACCCATCTCCATGGAACTAGTGCGTCAGCATAGTTTTTCTGTTTATAAAATTCTCCATACAATGAAAGATTCATTTTACATTGATCAGGATCGCTTCCATATTTGTCTCCAGCCGGAGCAGGAGTACCTGAATCGCCATCTCCTTCATCGGTTTGAGCAAATAATTGATAATTTGGAACTAATAAAATACTAAAAATGATAAGTGAAATTAATTTTCTCATAGTGTATATTTTTGTAAGTTGTTTATATATTTAGCTTTAAATCTGTGGTTTAAGGTTAGATTTTGTTACGCATTTTGTTTAAATTTTAACTGCAAACGTCAAACTTTATTTTTTTTATTCAATTTTGCGTTTAAAGAACCAAAAATCGTGCAAAGTTAAATTTAAACAGATATTGGCATATTTTTCTTTAATCAAATTATTTGTTGTTGTTCCTCTTTGTCCTAATTCAACCGATAAATTAAATGAGGTTTTTGTTTTACGTAAAGGAAAACCAAATCCAAAAGTAATTCCAAAATCATTTATTTGATTATTGTTAATGTTCATATATGAATTAGAATAGTAGCCTCCTATGCGATACCTAACTCTATTAAAATAATTATTTAAAGATGCAGAATTTGGAATATATTCTAACCCTGCTGATATAAGTCTGCTATCTGATAAGCTATCAGAAACCCCAAAGAATTTTGTATCAGACCAATTTTGTTGAACATAGTCGGCAACAAATAGAAATTTGTTTAATTTTGAGTAAGAAATACCAAACCCAAAAGACATTGGAAATTCTAATGATCCTTTTTCATCGTCGGTATCTTTAACTGTACTAACAGCAGTAGCCAAGTGGGTTTTAATCAGCTGTGATCTTAATGCATTAATTTTATTTTTGTTGTTAAAAGTTCCTCCTAAAATTATTTCCTGATTATTTTTTAGCTTTTGAGAATATTGAATCCCAAAATCGAAAAATAAATCATTAACTTTAGTAGAATCATAAAAATAATAATCGAATGCATATTTATCATCTAAAAAAACTTCACTTTTTGCATATACTAAAGAGCCAAATAAGTAGGACATATTTGCCCCAATACTTAAATTTTTAAATAGTTTGACTGAATTGCCAAAATAAAATTTACTTAAACCTCCCGAACCAACATATTCATAATTAGCTGTGCCAACTTGAGGTAATACCTCAGATGATTTAATGTCGTACCCTACAGTACTATATGGTAATAACCCAATGCTTGATCCCCACCACTGAGTAACCGGAAATCCCATTGTGATATAACTAAGATTAGCATCATTTTTATTAATGCTTTGGCTATTAGTGCTATAATTTGTGTATTTATTGAAGTAACCTACTTCGAAAATAAAATTTAATGAATCAATTTCGGAATATGAAGCAGGATTATTTAAGTTTAAATGTTCTTTACTTCTTAATGCAATAGACGATTTTCCCATTGCTTTTGCTTGACCAAAATTTTTATCAGCAATATCGCCAATTCCATATCTCGAATAAGGCGAAAAATATGAATTTTGAGCATAAGATAAGGAAATCGAAACAAGAAAAATAAAAGTGATAAATATTTGTTTAAACATTATAGTTATATTGTTAAATTGATATATTGTTACATTGCTAAATTGTTTGAGGTTTGAAGTTTTTGGCTAAATTGCGATGCCTTGAGTTTATCTAAGTATTACATTGTTATATTGTTGCTACGCAGTTAAATCCTAAAATTCTAAATTCCCAAATCTTAATTCCTATTTTCTAAATTATACTCTAATATTTTATTTAACCCTATTAATAATAAATTTGGGTTTACAAAGATGGGTTTTTTTAATATTTTCTCAAAGAAAAAACAATTTCCACCGGTTAAAATAACTTTTAAATCATCATAATATTGTGAAAAATAATCAATATAGCCTGAAATTTCAAATACTAATCCCTGCACAACTCCTGAATGTATTGCTTCATTTGTATTTACTCCAATGGTTGAAAAGTTTTCGTTTGGAGTTAATAATGGTAATTTAGAAGTAAAATTATTTAATGCTCTAAATCTCATATCCATCCCTGGAGAAATATTTCCGCCCAAGTATTCAGATTTACTGTTTATAAAATCATAAGTAATTGCAGAGCCTAAATCAATAACCATTATGTTTTGTTTTGGAAAAATTTGATTTGCACCTACTACAGCAGCTAATCTGTCCATTCCCAATGTTTCAGGAGTTTCATACAAATTAATAATTGGTGAAAGAGTAAGAGGTGAAAACTCAATAATTTTTACTCCTTTTATAGAATTCAAAAAGTTTAATTGATGATGACCAACATTTGAATAAATAATATTTTTAATAGCAGGATATTTTTGTTTTATATTTAAATATTGTGATTCAGAGAAATCGGAATTAAACTCAGAAAAAATAATTTTTAAATCATTAAAAACTGCATATTTTATTAGAGTATTTCCTGCATCAATTACAAGATTCATAGTTTATTATTTTCAACGAAATTAGAAATAGTTTAGATTAATTTGTTATAATTCATCAAAAAAAATAATTGACTTTTGTGCATATATGAAAATTTAATAACTTCAACCCTTTGAAAGTACATTAAATAATGGCAGCAAAAAAAGTACTTATAGTAGAAGACGACAAAATGCTTTCTACTGTTTATAGGATGTTTCTCAGGGACTTAGGGCATGAGCTGGTTGGTATTTTTCCAGATGGTCATAGTGCAATTGAAAAGTGTAAAGAAGTAATTCCTGACGTTGTCATGATGGATATTTTTTTACAAGGCGATATTGATGGAATAAATACTGCTAAAATTCTTCAAGAAAATTATGATATTCCAGTTATTTATGTTTCTGGAATTACTGACGAACAAACTATTCAACGTGCAATTGGAACAAAGTCTTATGGTTTTTTAGTAAAACCGGTTGATAAAACTGAACTTGGAATAGCAATTGAATTGGCTTTTGTTAAGCATAAATACGATAATGAATTAAAAATTAGAGAATTTAGATATCGATCTTTAGTCCAAGATTTGCCTGATGCTTTAATGTTAATTACTGAAGGCAAAATTGAATATATAAACTATTCTGGATTAAAACTTTTTGGTACTATTCATATTGAGAATATGCTTGGTTTAGAATTTCTTAGTTTAGTTGATAATAAATATAAGGAATCAATTGCAAATGCACTAACTAAATCAATCAATTCAAGTGAAAAAATTGATGTTTTAAAAGTCAAATTTAATACACTTAATAATAAAAGTTTTGTTGCAGAGATAAATGGCTCTGTAATAGATTATAAAAACCAGCAAACAATTCAGCTGATTGTTAATGATATATCTGATATTGAAGATTCAAAAAGTACTTTGGTTGAGCAATACAATATAATTGAAAATATTTATGATGGTATTTTTACTTTAAGTCTAGCTGGTAAAATTAAGCAAATAAATAAGGGTGCTGAAAGAATTTTTGGTATTCAAAAAGATACATCAATAGGGAGAAGTTTTTCAGAATTTTTTCCAGAGATAGATGAAAGTTTTATAAATGAACACTTATTAATTCCTTCATTAGAAAGCGATCATGTTGATATTGAGATGAGTATCACAAATCCAACAACAAAAGAAAAAATATATTTAGAATTAACTTTATCAACACTTAAAAATATATCTTTTGAAACTATAGGAATTGTTTGCTATTGCAAGGATATTACAAAGAAAAAACAAATCGAAAAACGATTAAAAGAGAGTGAAGAAAAGTTCAGATTATTATCGTTAACAAATAATGATGCATATTGGGACTGGAATGTAAAAACAAATACGATTTATTTCTCTCCAAGATTTAAGTCGCTTTTAGGCTTCGAAGAAAATGAGTTTAAAAATGAAATGGGAGAGCTTGATAGAAGACTAGAGCCTGGAGATAGAGTAATGGTAAATAAATTACTTAATGAACATCTTGAAGGAAAGGTTCCAATTTATTCTTCCGAATACAGATTAATGCACAAAGACGGTAATTATAGATGGTTTTTAGATAGAGGCTTAGCTATTCGTGATGATGATGGAATTCCGTATCGAATGATAGGAACAATGGCAGAAATAACTGATCAAAAGAATTCGCATTTTACAATAAAGATTTCGGAGGCTAATCTAAAAGCAATTTTTAATTCAAATAAAGAAGCGATATATTTGGTTGATAGCGAACTGAATATAATAGATTTAAATAAAAAGGCAAAGATATATTCAAAGACTTATTTTAATAAGGATTTGAAAAGTGGAGATTCAATTTTTTCAGCTACAGACTTTATTAGTAAATCAGAAGCAAAAGAGCTTTTCCAAAATACACTAAATGCCAGTATTACACATAATTTAGAGAGAGCAATCTATATTAATGGTTTTGAAAGATATTTGGAAATTACAATTTATCCAATTCATGACGAAAATAGTGATGAGGTAAATAGATTTTGTTTATCATTATTTGATGTTACTGATAGAAAGAAAATTGAGTCGGATTTAAAGGAAACTCGTTTTGAGTTAAAACCAATGTTTGATAGTAGTATTCAAAGGTTTTATTTGTGTGATTTCGATTACAAGCTTGTAGCGTTTAATAAAACTGCTTATGAGGCTATAAAAGAGGATATTGGGTTGATACATAAAAAGGGCGATAATATTTTACAATTTGTACCTAACGAAACAGGTAAAGACCTTTTTATCCAAAGATTTAAAGCAGCAAGAAATGGAGAACATATAGCATTTAAAGATCAAATTGTAACTCCAGCCGGAAAAAAATGGATTGAAACTCATATTGAACCAATTTCTAATGAGAAGGGTGAAATAATGAGAATTTTAATTTGGACATTAGATATTACTAAAGAGAAAAAAGCCGAAGAAGAACTAATTGATAGTCAGAAAAAATATTATTCATTATTTAGCGAAGCTAATGATGGAATTATGTTGATTAATGAAGATAGCGATTTGTTAGAAGATTTTAATGAGAAAGTTATTGAATTATTTGAATATAGTAGAGAAGAACTATTAAAAATTAAACTTATTGATTTAGCTGCTGATTTCCAAAGAGATGGGACTCCATCTGCAGAAGCAAGATTTCATATATTAAATGAAATTAAAGGTGGAGATAAAAATTATACTTTCTCGTGGTGTTACAAAAAGAAAAATGGCGAATTGTTTGATGCAGAGGTGAGTATGTCGATTGTTACACTTGGCGAAATTAATTTTAGATTTGCAATTGTCAGAGATATTACTGATAGAATTAAAATTGAAAAAGAATTAATCGAAAGCGAACAGCGAAATAAAGGCTTAGTTCAAGCAATTCCGGATCTAATTTTTATTATTGATAGAGAAGGAGTATATCGTGATTATATGGCAGATAATGAAAAGGTTTATTTGGTTCCTGCTGAAAAAATAGTTGGAAAAAATTTAATGCAATATTTTAAAGACGAAAAACTTGCTGAATACAAATCGTGCATTGAAAAAGCAATTGAATCAGGTAAGTTGCAAAAAATTGAATATCAATTAAATTCAATGATTGGATTGCGTTGGTTTGAAGCTCGTATTACACGTTTGAACGATAATGAAGTGCTTTGCCTAGTTAGAGATATCCAGGATCAAAAAATAAGTCATAATTAATACATTGTTAAATGGTTACATTGCTACATTGTTAAATTGTTTGAATTTGCAAATTAGCAAATCAACTATAAAAAAACACTACTAACCGACTAAATTCTTGTTAATCCTCTACGAGGAAAAATTGAATTTCTATTATGTTGTTTTATTGTCATTTAAGCTCTACGAGCTATTCACCGTAGGTGATTTATGTCAATAAAATAAAAACTACCCCAAATTCCAAATTACCTCGTTGAGGTTTAACTATTAAATAGTTCCAAGAAAATTAAAATTTCGGTCGGTTAGTAGTGATAAAAAAATTATTTTTTTTCACAAATCTCTGTAAGTACTCCAAAAGTTGATTTTGGATGTAAAAATGCAATATCAAGTTTTTCGGCACCTTTTCGTGGAGTTCGGTCAATTAATGTAACTCCATTATTTTCAATTGTATTTAACGAATCTTGAATATTATCAACGGCAAATGCAATATGATGAATTCCTTCACCTTTTTTTTCAATAAATTTACCGATTGGTCCATCTGGGTCGGTTGTTTCAAGTAATTCAATTTTTGTTTCACCAACTTTAAAAAAGGCAGTTTTTACTTTTTGCTCTTTAACTTCTTCGATAGCATAGCATTTCATGCCAAAAACTGATTCGTAATACTTAATTGCTGATTCAATATTTTTAACAGCAATTCCTATATGTTCAATATATTTTGGTATCATATTTATTTTTTATCAGCGAAATTAGTGTATAAAAATTAGATACATGATTTTATTTTATCTTTTATAACAGCTAAATTTTTATTTTTCGTTTTTTTTCAATTAGGTTTGCGATTGAATGAAAGAATATTTCTACAACTTAAAAAATTTCGCTTTCAGGATTCTTCTCCTGATGTTAATGTTGACGATAAGTCGGTTGTATTTTTATTTTGCAAACTTCCAATATTTTAAAGGAGAAGATGTTAGCGAAATACTAGTAGCTTTTTCACATGGTTTAAGGTTTGACATTTCTTGTGTTGCGATTTTTAATTTTGTATTTATCTTTTTAAGCTTTATTCCAGCTATTAATCAATCAAATAAGAAATTTCAAACTTTACTAAAAATATTATTTGTTGGAGCAAATTCAATATTACTTTTTACAAA
This sequence comes from Bacteroidetes bacterium GWA2_31_9, assembly GCA_001768975.1. Classification (GTDB taxonomy): domain Bacteria; phylum Bacteroidota; class Bacteroidia; order Bacteroidales; family GWF2-33-38; genus GWA2-31-9. The sequence continues at coordinate 14,632 of MEND01000244.1, forward strand.
TTATGTCGATTCAGAGTATTTTAAATTTACAAATAAGCGTAGTACTTTCGACATCTTTACAATGATTTCTACCGGAGATGATTTTATTAATTTAATCCCGGTTTTCTTAAAAGATTATTGGTACACTGTACTTGTTTGGTTGATTATGGTTTTGCTTTTTATTAAATTATATCCAAAATTAAAGTTTCAAAAAAATCAGCCTTTTCAAATTAAAAGGTTATTTATACAAGTTCCTATTTCACTTGTTGTTTTGGGACTTTTTTTTGTGGCATGGAGAGGAGTCGAGTTGCGACCATTGAGTATTATTCACGCAACAAAATATTCAAACCCACATAATATTTCGCTAGTTCTTAATACTCCTTTTACAATAGTTAGGACAATGAATAAGCAAGATTTGTTGAGAAAAGATTATTTTAAAGAGGATAGCGTGAAAGAGTTTATAAAACCTATAAAAAATGTAAAAAATAACGCTCCTTTTAAGCCATTAAATGTAGTTATTGTGATAATGGAAAGTTTTGGTTCAGAATATATTAATTTTTTGAATCATTCAGCGAAATCATACACTCCATTTCTTGATTCGCTTTTTGAAA
>MEND01000245.1:0-13007 GCA_001768975.1 Bacteroidetes bacterium GWA2_31_9
ATTATTTTTAGGTTAATTGAAGTGGGTTTGAAATCTCCGTACTTTTATTCTGCGAGAGGTAAGGAATTCTGAAATTACGATTTAGTTATATGGATTGTAAGTTAACCGATAAATTCACGACGCTCTTAATAAATAATTGAAAGATGAAAAAGAGGATTATACTGCGTAGCAACTAAAAACGTCAAACTGCAAACCACAAACTGAGTTTATTTTTTCAAAACAATCCGAATTGTTGTTCCTTTTCCTGATTCAGAATTTTTTACGAAAATTTTTCCGTTGTGATATTGTTCTATGATTCTTTTCGATAGCGACAAGCCTAAGCCCCAACCACGTTTTTTTGTAGTAAATCCGGGATTAAAAATTGTTTTATATTTTGATTTTTGAATTCCTTTTCCAGAGTCGCTAACATCAATATACAAAACCTGCGAACTGTCTTTAATTTCAACATCAATTTTGCCTTCACCATTCATGGCATCAATTGAGTTTTTAATCAAATTTTCAACTACCCAATCGAAAAGAGGAATATTAACAGGAACTAAAATTTCATCCGATTTAGAAAAATTTGTTGTAAACTCAACTCTTGTAGAAGCTCTCGATTTCATGTAATTAAGCGACATGTGCAAGGCATCGCAAATATTTTCTTTTTTAAGTACAGGAGCAGAGCCAATTTTTGAAAATCTTTCTGTTATTGTTTCAAGGCGTTTTACATCTTTATCGACTTCTGTAATTATTTCCTTGTCGAATTCTTTAAGTTTCAGCAATTCTATCCAAGCAAGAAGCGATGAAATTGGAGTTCCAAGCTGATGTGCTGTTTCTTTCGACATTCCAACCCAAACCTGATTTTGCTCGGCTCGGCGTGATGCACTAAAGGCGAAATATGCAACCAAAATAAATATGAATATTACAGCTAATTGAATAAACGGATAATAAAAAAGTTGTGTTAGAATCGACGAATCTTTGTAATAAATGTATTGTTTGATATTGTTTGAAATAATAATCTCAATCGGCTCGTTTTGTTTTTTCATAGTTTCGAGCTGATGTTGCATATATTCTTTATCGTTTATCTTAGTAGAATCAACGTTTCTGGAATAAATAATGTTATTTTGTTCGTCGGCAAGTATTACAGGAACAGTTTCGTTATTTCTAATTACTTCAAAAACAAAGCTTAAGTCGGCATCTGGATTTTCATTATTTGCCATGTGCTTCATTCCTTCAGCCCATAATTCAATTTTTTTTCGTTCTTCTTTCGAAAGTTCGTTAATTAATTTATTGGTGTACCAAAGCGAACTAATCCCTATTAACGTAGCTATCAGTAGTAATGCGAATTTCCAATATTGCTTTTTGCTGTAAATGTTCATTCAATCAAATTTGATGTAAGACGAAAGAAAAGATAAAAGGTAAATGTTAAAAACTCAATGCTCTAATTTTAATACTTTAAAACTCATTAACTCCTTAATCACAAAGAATTATAGCGTATATAATTCTCTGTAATTTAAAGAAAAGCCACAAATTTACTTAGTTTTACGAATAAAAGAATGTTAATCGTCATCAAAATTAACTTTGTCGGGATTTTCTTCATCCCATTTGATGTTAACCTTTTGATTGTTGAAGTCAATTTTTTTGTCTTCTTTGGTTTTGTTAATCAGCGAAGTATCGTTTTTAAACAAGCCAAATTCTTCTTTCAAGATTTGTTTAATTGTTTGTTTTTCGGTCTTAATATTTTGCTTAATATTTTCTTTCACCGATTTTGTATCGTAACTGATTTTATAATTATCGGGATTGCCCTTTATAATCAAATAAATACTTGTTTTTCCAAGCCCATCGTCTTCTACATAAGAAAATTCGTCGTTTTCTTTTTTTGCTTTTTTCGCATTTTTTGCCAATAATTCCGATAGCAAAACCTTAACTCTGTATGTAAATTCGTTGTCGAAATTGTGAGTGCCAGAAGCCTGAATATTAAATGCAGTTGAATTTATGTCCATCAAAGGAATTGTAACAATGCGGTCTTTTATTATAATTTCATTTTTCAAAGTTGAAAACTTAACATGCTTTAATTCTGAAACTTCAATGTATGAAGAAAGCTTTGTCATTGGCTCAAAATCAATTAATTCGCCATTTGTAATTTCTAATTTGCTATCGCAAAGTACAGATTCTGGAATAATATTTAGATTTTTGTCCCAAGTTGAAGAGTAATCAACTGCTGCTGAAATTTTTCCATTAAGGTTTTTATCCAAAATAAAGCTTTGTCCGAAATTGTCGAATGTGTAAAATAATTTCTTTACATCAATTTTTTGAAGATTTGCAGAACATTGAAAATGAAGCGAACCATTTTCTTTTAATTCTATGGCTGCATCTCCATTAACATTGCCTTGCATTGTAGAGAACAAAACGTTTTGCGCAACAAGCTTTGACCCTTCGCTATAAATTGCACCACTTAATTGATTTGCAACAAACTTATCGTAAGTAAAGTTTTTGACATTAATATCAAGATTGAAGGCTATATCTTTTGGCAAAATGGCTTGCTCACTCGACGATTCGCTGGAATGAATAAATTCGTCTAAAATAAAATTTTCGGAACTTAATTTACCGTTCATTTTAAGATTTTGATTCTCTAACAAAATGTAATTCAGAATGTTCTTCAAATTTCCTTGAAATGCAAAGTCATTTTTCCCAATCATAAAATTCAGGCTTTCAATACTAAGATTATTTTTAACAAAATTGCCTTTGCCATAAAAATTTGTAAAATCGTAATTGCTACTTTTAAGCTTTAAATTCATATTTGACAACTCAATATCTCCTTCGAGTTGAGAATTTTGAATATCTTTTTCGCTAATATTTTTGAAATCGGTAAATTTTCCAGAATACTTTAATAGAACTTTCGCATTTCCATTAATTTTCTCGACCGAATCGATAGGAAAAAAGTTATTAATTTCGGCTAAATCGAGATTTGTATTTAGAGCTAATTGTATTAAAGGATTTAGGAAATTGTTAATTATTAAATTTCCACTAAACTCTGACTTTCCAAGTGCCGATTTCAGATTTTCAAATTTAATGAATGATGTGGCAGACGAATGTTTGTCGCCATTTGAAAATAAGCCAGTTAGAGAAATATTATTGAGTTCGAGATTGCTCTTTTTGTTTTTGACATTTCCGTTTTCGACCCCAAATTTAACATCAATTTTTGGATTTTTATATTTTGATAATTCGCCTTTTAACACACAGTCGAAATAGAACCTTCCGCTACTTTCGTAATCATCAATGTTTTTGGTGTATTGGTCGGGCAAAAGCGAAAGAAATGTTTTAATATTTAGGTCTTTCCCTTTGAAATTTAAGTCAAATTCGGTTTTTTCGTTGTTGTTGATTGTTCCAGCAATATCCAATCGCATTCCTGCAATATTTAACTTTCCTCGATTAATCGAATATGTATCTTTAATAACCTTCATTTCAACGTCTGTAGTCACTTCTCGTTCAGAAATATAGACGATATTATCAATCGCAAATCTTTTTATATATGCAGTAAAATTTGATTCAAGAAAATAAGCTTCAGAGCCAAAAGCACCACTTAGTTTGAATTTTTTTACATTGGAGCGTAAATCAAAGCCTTTAATAAGATTTCGGATATTTATTTTTGTGTTATTTGCTTGTAAATCTTTGAGTTCAAACTTTAGACTAGAATTGTCTTTTTCAATTTCGTTACGCCATAATTGAAAATTATCTTCGCCATAAAAGTCGGTTAAAATATTAATTTTTCCATTTTCAATATTTATTTTTTTGATTGTATAATTCTCTTTAATAATATCAATTATATTGAACTCCAGAAACAGGCTTTTTGCTTGCAGAAGCGTGTCGGCATTTGTTTTTTTAAAGTCGTTTTTGTGAATATTTTTCGACGATTTTATTGTAATGTTTTCAAATTCGATAGAAGCATTTGGAAATTTTTTTAAAACCGAAAAGCTGACTTTATCGGTTGTTACCTCTGTATCTATACGTTTATTTAACTCCGAAATTACTAATGTTGTAACTTTATCGCTATAAAAGTAGCCTACAACAAAAGCCCCACCAACAATCAGAATGATTAATGAGAGCAAAATTATTGCTGCATATTTTAGTGTTTTTTTTACAACTCGTATATTCACAAGACTAGTATAATCTTTTGGCTAACGTAATATTAGGCTACGAAATTATAAATTTTATTGAAGATATTTATTATTAAAGGATTTGAATAAAAATAAGTCAAACAACATAAGAGATATTAGAATTAAAACCCTTTCTCTAATTAGTGTATATAAGAAAACTACTTATTTTTAAAAATAACAAATTTCAAACTTCAAATCTCAAATAAATATCAAATACCAAATGCTTAATATCCAAACGGTTTTGAAAATTGAAATTTTGAAAAATGGAATTTATTTGATATTTGGTTTTTGTTTTTTGTAGTTTTCTTTGAAATACTAATTAATGTTTTAAAATAAGTATTCAATGATTAACAATTTGTTAACTTTATCACAATTTTTTTAAATTAAATTTGCAAATAGTTAACAATTAAATGAAAACATTATGAAAAGCTTCTTCAAGATTTTTTTTGCATCAATGCTCGCAATCATTATTACATGTGTAATAACAGGTTTAATATTCTTTGGAATTATTGTCGGATTAGTTTCAAGTGCTGGCGATAAACCAGTTATCGTAAAAGATAATTCAATTTTAAAAATCACATTAGATAACGAAATAGTTGATCGTGCTAACGACAATCCGTTACAAAATTTCGATTTTATGTCAATGACTTCAACCAAAAAATTAGGCTTGTATGATATTTTAAAAGACATTAAAAAAGCCAAAACTGACGATAAAATCAAAGGTATTTATATGGAATTAACAAACATTTCTGCAGGAGCAGCAACTGTTGAAGAAATTCGAAATGCTCTTTTATCGTTTAAAGAATCAGGCAAATTTATAATTAGTTACAGCGATTATTATTCGCAAAAAGCTTATTATTTGGCATCTGCTGCCGATAAAGTTTATATTAATCCACAAGGAGCAATTGATTTTAAAGGATTAAGTGCAGAATTAATGTTCTTTAAAGGAACTTTAGAAAAACTTGGCGTTGAGCCTCAAATTATTCGTCATGGTAAATTCAAAAGTGCAATAGAGCCTTTTATCTTAGACAAAATGAGTCCAGCAAACAGAGAACAAACAATTACTTACATGAAATCTATCTGGGATAATCTTGTTGCTGGAATTTCAGAATCACGACAAATTACTGTGGCAGAATTAAATAATCTTGCCGACAGTATGAAAATTGAAAACGCAACAGCAGCATTAACTTATAAAATGGTTGATGGCCTAAAATATAAAGACGAAATTATTTCTGAATTACACACATTATCAGGTGTTCCTGAGAAAGATAAGTTAAAATTTATTGGTTTAGCTAATTACACAAAAGTTCCTGAGAAAAAAGAAGGCGACAAAAAAGGCTTAGCAAAACACAAAATTGCTATAATTTATGCTTCCGGCGAAATTAATATGGGTGAAGGCGAAGATCAAAAAATTGGCTCAGATGGTTTATCAAAGGTAATTAGAAAAGCTCGTCTTGATTCTACAATTAAAGCAGTAGTTTTCAGAGTTAACTCTCCTGGAGGAAGTGCTTTAGCTTCTGAAGTAATTTGGAGAGAAATTGTTTTAACAAAACAAGTAAAACCAGTTATTGTTTCTATGGGAGATGTTGCTGCTTCTGGAGGTTATTATATAGCATGTCCGGCAGATGTTATTCTTGCCGATCGTAATACAATTACTGGTTCAATTGGCGTTTTTGGTGTACTTTGGAACGGTCAAAAATTATTAAACGAAAAGCTAGGAGTTACAGTTGACAGAGTTACAACAAATACTCATTCCGACATTGGAAGTGTTTTCAGACCAATGGAAGATTCAGAAAGAGCAATTATCCAAAAAAGTGTTGAAGATATTTATGATGTTTTTATTACTCACGTTGCAGAAGGAAGAAACATTGAAAAAGCACAAGTTGACAGCATCGGACAAGGACGAGTTTGGAGTGGTGTAAATGCAAAAGAAATTAAACTTATTGATGAATTTGGAGGAATTGAAAGAGCTATTGAAATAGCAAAAGAAAAAGCTAATCTTGATAATTGCAGAATAGTTGAATTGCCACATCAAAAAGATCCAATGCAACAAATTATACAGCAATTAAAAGGCGATTCAGAGGAATCAACTATTAAGCAATATTTAGGTTTTAGTTATAAATACTATAAAAATCTTAACGAATTAATGAACATAAAAGGAGTTCAAGCTCGTTTACCATATTTTATAAATATTAACTAAAAAAACATTGAAAAGAGCGATTAAAAATATTTTATCGCTCTTTTTTTTGTCGTATTAATTTAGCTAAATTTGTATATTATGGATAATTATTTACAAAATCATTGGAATAAAATATACGATACCAAAAAGCCCAACGAAGTTAGTTGGACTCAAGACATTCCAATAACATCTCTAAATTTTATATTTGGTTTCAATATTTCAAAAAATGCTGAAATAATTGACATTGGCGGAGGCGACAGCAAGTTGGTAGATTTTCTTCTGGAAAATGGTTTTGAAAATATAACAGTTTTAGATATTTCTGAAAAAGCAATTCAGCGAGCCAAAAATCGACTTGGCGAAAAAGCCAATAAAATTAAATGGATTGTTACTGATATAAACGATTTTGAACCACAACAAAATTATACTGTTTGGCACGATAGAGCTACATTTCATTTTCTCACAAGCCCCGAGCAAGTTTCGAGATATATTTCTATTGCAAACAAAGCAGTTACTAATTTTCTAACAATAGGAACTTTTTCTGACTCAGGACCTCAAAAGTGTAGCGGACTTGATATTAAGCAATATACCGAAGAATTGCTACAGACAGAATTAGCCTATGGTTTTGAAAAATTAAAATGTGTTACCGAAGATCATAAAACACCTTTCAATACTATCCAAAATTTCTTATTTTGCAGCTTCAAAAAACAAAATCAGTATTTGTGATTTACAGGCTTTTAATATTTAGTTTTCTTGTTTTCGTTACAAACAGTTTATTTAGTCAAACTGGTTGCAAAAATCTTTCTTCAATTTTTGACTCTAAAAAAGATTCTGTAATAAAAGCACAAAAAATTTTATCAGAATTTATTAAAACTTACGACTTTAAGCCAAATTTAAAAGATTACGATATGGCTAACGGAAGAGATAAATCGTTAAAAAATTTCAATAAAGACGGTTTAATTATCGAAATAAATATGTATTTTATGAATACAATTAAAACTCATAAATACACATACAATCAGAGCAATAAACTTACAGAAATTGAAATTCAATCACCTAAAGGCATTTTGTTTGAAAAAACTCAATTTTTTTATTCCGATTTGAATGTAATTTTAAAGGCTCTTCATTTTATTGAAGGAGGAGAAAATGATAAAGTTATTACTTACACTCAAAATTCAGATGAATGTATCGAAAATCATAAAGATTTATCCGGAAATATGAAAAATTACGAAAAATGGATAATAAATAAAGAAAAAGGCATTGAAGAACACATATATTTAAACACTAAAGACCTGATTTATAAACGAGAATATATTGAGTATAATTCATCTGGAAATCCTGTTAAAAGAATCTTTGAAAACAAAAGTTTCGGTCAAATAAATGTTTCGGAATATGATTATAACGCCGATGGTCAAGTTGCAATTGAATTAACAAAAGACAAGTTGGGAACGTTGAAAAAACAACAAAAATACATTTATAACGAAAGCGGTCTTCTAATCGAAACTCAATTAATGAATGGCGAAGGAAAACCTATTTCAAAAGATGTTTATACTTACGAATTTTATAAATGAAAAAATCAGTAATTATAGTTGCTGGAGGTATTGGTAATAGGATGAACAGCCAACTTCCAAAGCAATTTATTGAAATTAATAAAATTCCAATTATTGTTCATTCAATAAATAAATTCATCAAGATTTATCCTGAAATTGAAATTGTTTTAGTTATTAATCCTGAGTTTATTTCAACATGGGAAGAAATTGTAAAAAAGCACAAATTTTTATTTAAATATAAACTTGCGTTAGGAGGAACAACTCGCTTTGAATCTGTTAAAAATGGACTTGAAAAAATTACAAAAGGAAACATAGTGGCAATTCATGATTCTGTTCGTCCGTGTGTAAGCACAGAAACAATTAAACGATGTTTTGATACAGCTGAAAAGCACGGAAATGCGATTCCTACAATTCCTGTTAACGATTCAGTAAGAATTTTATCAAATAACGAATCTAAGAATTTCGACAGAAACCGTTTGAGATTAGTTCAAACACCACAAATATTTCAATACGAGATTATTACAAGTGCATATTTACAAGATTATTCAACATACTTTACAGATGATGCTTCATTTGTAGAAAATATGGGAATAAAAATAAATCTTGTAGATGGAAATAAAGAAAATATTAAAGTAACAGAAAAGGAAGATTTAATAATAATTGAAACCTATTTAAATAATACAAAATAAACTAAATATAGAGTATTTTATAGCCACGTCCTTTAGGGCGTGGAAAATTATTAAGTATAAATGCAGGGCTTTAGCCCTTTAATAAAAATTTAAATTCTGATTAATATGAAAATCAAATCATTTGTTTTTTATTTTTTTGCAATAGCAATATTTGCAAATACATTATCTGCTCAAAAATCAAAGGATGCAGACGCTTTTGTTGTTCCAAAAATCCCTTTAGACAAAGACACAAAACTAATTACCTATACTAAAGTTTTAGGTATTCAAGGAACTAAAGATGAACTATACAAAAAAGCACTTAGCTGGTTTAATACTTATTACAAAAACCCAAAAGATGTATTAAGAGAACAAAACGAAACCGATGGTAAAATACTTGGCAAACATCGTTTTAACTTCAATAATCCACCAGATAAAAAAGGTTCTACTGCGTATGTCGGCATTTTACAATATTCGATTTATATATTTGCTAAAGAAGCTAAGGTAAAATACGAAATAAAAGACTTTAATCTTAAAGATGCTTCTTATCACCCCATTGAATATTGGTTAGATAAAAGCTCTCAAAAATATACAACCAAATGCGATTATTACCTTTTAGAGCTTGATACAAAAATAAACGAAGTTATTGCCGATTTTGAAAAATTCATGAATGCAAAAGAACAAAAGGCTAACGATAATTGGTAGAAATTAACTAGTCATTGACCTAGACGAAATGACCAAATCAAATTTTGATTTTTATTATAAAAGTACTAAGTTTGTTAAAACTAAAAGATTAAAAACATGGAAGAAAAAATAGTATATCAAACAGAAGAAAAAAAACTCACACCAGCTCCAAAATCAGTAGCTGCTATGGTTTTAGGAATTTGCTCTGTTGGGTCAAGTTTTATTTATGGGATTTTTGGAATACCAACAGGTATTTTGGCAATTATTTTTGCAGTAAAAGCAAGAAATGCTTACGAACTTAGTCCTGAGAAATATACTCCAGGTTCACAAAAAATGATTCGTACAGGAATGATTACTGGGATAATAGGACTTATTTTATCAGTACTTGTAATTATTGGAATCGTTTTCCTTTTTATGTGGATTGCTAAAGAAAGTAGTAACCATTATAATGATTACGATTATTCAAATTATTCTGACGATTTGAATATTAAATTACAATACATTAAGCAACTATTTTAGCTAAGGAAAAAATCCAAAATATCTTCTACAAACACACAAAGGCTTATTAATCCGATGGGTTAACCCATCGGTTTTTGAGAAAACCTAATTGTTTTTTCTACAATAATTTAAGCTCCCGAAGTAAATTTGGGACAAGTTCTACGAGCAAAAAAACAGTGAAGCTGTTTCATTATTGTAGAAAAATGCAACGGGCTAAAAAAGAACATCGTAGAAGTTCCATAAATTGACACTGCAAAACGTTACAATCAGATTATTTTAGGTCAACATAGAGCCATAAAATTTCATTTTACAAATCATCCATTTTTATAAAATAAAAAACCTTCAAAGGCTAAAAGCTTTGAAGGTTTAAGCAGAGATGGTTTAAGCAGAAAGTTCCGACCTTTTCAAAAGTTCGAAACTTTAAGAGCTTATAAATTTCCAACCATTTTTTCAGGAACAACCCACTCGTCAAATTGCTCATTTGTAAGCAATTCAAGTGCTAAAGCCGCTTGACGTAACGATGTTCCTTCGTGATGTGCTTTTTTTGCAATTTTTGCTGCATTTTCGTAACCAATATGAGTATTTAAAGCTGTTACAAGCATTAACGAATTTTCCAGATTTCTTTGTAATACTGGTTTGTTTGGCTCAATTCCAATAGCACAGTTATCGTTAAACGAAACACAAGCATCGCCTAGCAAACGTGCAGAATGTAAGAAATTAAAAATCATAACTGGCTTAAAAACATTTAATTGAAAATGTCCGTTTAAGCCGCCAATTGTAATTGCTGTATCGTTACCAATAATTTGAGCACAAACCATTGTAAGAGCCTCAATTTGAGTAGGGTTTACTTTTCCTGGCATAATTGAAGAACCCGGTTCGTTTTCAGGAATAATTATTTCGCCAATTCCGCTTCTCGGACCTGAAGCCAAAACTCGTAAATCGTTAGCAATTTTCATAAAGCTAACCGCAAGAGTTTTTAATGCTCCGGATGCCTCTACAATTGCATCATGAGCAGATAATGATTCGTATTTGTTTTCGGCTGTAACAAATGGCAAATTAGTTAGTTGTGCGATTTTTTTAGCAACCAAAACATCGTAACCTTTTGGAGCATTAATTCCTGTTCCAACTGCTGTTCCACCCAAAGCAAGTTCTGATAAATGTGCAAAAGTATTTTTTAAAGCTTTTAAACCGTGATTGATTTGTGATACGTAGCCCGAAAATTCTTGTCCTAAAGTTAAAGGAGTAGCATCCATCCAGTGAGTACGACCAATTTTAACAATCTTCATAAACTCTTCTGATTTTTTTGCTAATGTATTTCTTATCAATTCAACTCCCGGAATAGTTGTTTCGATTAACATTTTATATGCTGCAATGTGCATTGCTGTTGGGAAAGTATCGTTCGACGATTGCGATTTGTTTACATCATCGTTTGGATGAACCATTGGTTTTCCTTCACCAAGTTTACCACCAGCCAAAACGTGTGCTCTGTTTGAAATAACTTCGTTAAGATTCATGTTCGATTGCGTACCTGAGCCTGTTTGCCAAACTACTAATGGAAACTGGTCGTCGAGTTTATGCTCAACAATTTCGTCGCAAACTTTTGCAATTAAGTCGGTTTTTTCTTTAGAAATAACTCCTAAATCTAAATTCGTCAGAGCAGCAGCTTTTTTAAGAATTGCAAACGCTCTGATAATTTCCATTGGCATTTTGTTTTCACCAATTTTAAAGTTGTTAATCGACCTTTGGGTTTGTGCTCCCCAATACTTGTCGTTAGGCATCTCAACGGGTCCCATTGTGTCTTTTTCGATTCTGAACTGATTCATTGTTTGAGTTTTAGTTAATATTTAAAAGTGCGTATTTAATTAAATAGAATTAAATCTTCTGTCTTTTGGTCATCTCGAGTTGTTCTTTAATATGCCTTAAAGTACCAACTAGCCAATTCACAATAATTTTTGAATCATTAATTTTATGAATATGTTCCCCATTTTGTGCCCACTGTCCATTCATTGCAAAGTGTATTCTTTTAAAATCTATCTTTTGCAAACTTACATCTTCTAAAAAATCATCTTTTTCTTCTATGTCAAAATCAATAATTTCATTTACTTCAGATATTTGGTTTTCTTCAGGGTAAACGTGCCAATGTGGTTGTGGATGGATTTTATTATTGTCAAAATTATCCCACTCAGCCCTGAACAATTGCTTTTTTTCATTTGCCTCATAGCCTCCCTGAAAAACAGATATAGAAACAATCACATTGTAATATTGATTTTTAATCTTTAGATAATTGCTATCATATATTTCATAATACTTCTTTTTATTAAAGTCTTTAGAAAATTTTGAGTCTATCATTATTGGTTTAAAATTTATTGCAATATATATCCAAAAATTATTGAACCATTTTAGAGTATTTATATCCTCATAGAATCCATTATGATTATTTAATGCGGGGCTTAAATCATTGCCTGAAATAACAAATGCTCTATTAATTTCTTTGTTTAAAGAAGAGAAAAATAATTTTCCATCAAATAAATCATAACACGCATTTTTAATATCTTCAACTATCTTATTCATAAGAAAAATTAAAGAATTGGATAAATAAACTTTTTAATTAAATTGTCTCTTTCGTTAATATTATAAAATTCGCCAAGAGAAATATCCTTACCATACTGAACCATTTTTTTATAAACAGGAGATTCTCTATTTAATATAAAGGGGTCTTCATAATCAATAATCTTGTCAATAATTTTTGGTAATGGAATTTTTTTTGTGTATTTTTTTCCTAAATCAAACCAATTACCACCAGCTAATTGTTTTGAATAAATAGAAAGTAACTTATCAAAAAATGAACTAGTAAAAATTGCTAAATAAAAATAATGATCTTCAAATTTCTTAAATGCTTTTTTTGGTTGCCAAAAATAACCTCTTTCTACTTTGTACTCGCCTTTTGCATCGAAAGCAAAAGAATTTGATTTTCCAAATTCAGTTGAGTATAATCTAGGCTCATTTTTTCTTAACCACGCTCTGTGTTCACTCAAATGCCACCAACTTGAATTATCTTTTCTGGCTCTATTGGCTAAATCGCTTTTGAATACCTTTAAAGTATTATTATAGAAAATAGGGATTTTCAAAATAAGTTCATCTTCGGTTTTTATAATCAGCCCATCTTCATTGTATGGATACCAAACGTAGTTTTGTTTTAAAATTATACCGTTTTTAACATTTTCATTATCTATAACTGGTTTGAAGTATTTCTTTTCTTCTTGTGGTAGTTTTTCAAATTCCGAAAATGATAATTTAA
>MEND01000245.1:13272-13610 GCA_001768975.1 Bacteroidetes bacterium GWA2_31_9
AATAACTAAAGGGGGATTATTTGTTTTTGATTTACTAGCAATGAAAATACTTACATCAACTAAGGCATCTTCAAAAACGTAGTTACCAAGTTTCCCAACAAGTTTTATTGAAGAAATATCTTGAATCTCATTTCGCAATTTTTTATAGGCATCTAGCATCAAAATGGAAGAAGGTATAACAGTACCAATTACTCCATCGGGGTTCAATGAATGGATTGCCTTATAAAAGAAAGCACTTGCCTGATTTGGTTTACCATCAAATACTCTGTCTAATGAAACACTCACATTATCTCGTGATTCTTTATTTAATTGCTCCCAAGACACAAATGGAGGATTCA